>CALGHC010000173.1 GCA_937915965.1 uncultured Myxococcales bacterium | reverse complement strand
GGCCGCATTTGACACGCTCGCTCGGCGCCTGGTCTGGACCCTCGCGACCGCCGCCGCAGCGGTCGCATGCGGCGGCCCGACCTGGCTCGGCGCCACCCTGCCGGACGTGCCTCCGCAGGGACGCCGCTGCCGAGCCGCCAGCAGCAGACCCAGCCCGATCGTGACGCAGTGGTCCGCCTCAGAGAAGGCCAACCTCGAGTCGCTGCTCGGCCGCGGCACCGTCGCGGTCGCGTATGGCGGTTGCACCATGGAGGTCCTGCCCGAGTGTGTCGTGCCGGGCGCGTACTACTGGCAACAGACGACCGCCGCCACCGACACGCTGGAGATCCGCAACGAGGACGAGCTCTACGCCCGCCTGCCGCTGGGCGCCGCCGACCTCGAGGCCGAGCTGGCGCGGTCTGGCGAGCTGGTCATGCAGACCACCGTGGCGGGCCAGGTGCGTCTCGAGGGCGCGCAGCCAGCGAGTGTCCCGGTCAGCGGACCGTGCGCCCGCGCCACCCACCTGGTCGGCGCGCTCTCATTGGGCGCCTTCTCGCTGAGCCGCGTCGGCACCGTTCGCGCCAGCGCCGAGGTCGGAGTCGCAGCGATCGGCGCGGCCGGCGGCAAGACCAGCCGCAGCGCCTCGGTGGTCCGCTCGGCCGGTGAGCGCGACACCTGCAGTCAGATCGATGGCAGCGGCCCGAACGTCGACTGCGCCTCGCCGATTCAGGCCTTCCTCTGGCCCATCCCTGGTCGCGTCCTCGAAGACGGTCCTCCGGGCACCGTGCGCACCGACTTCGTCGCTGGCGACGCGTCCAGCCGCTGGGATGTTCAGGTCGACGACCGCGTCATCTGCACGACGCCCTGCTTGTCCTGGCTCGACCCAGGCCGACCGATCCTCCTGCGCGCACGCGAGTCGCGTTTCTTCCGCCCCGCGGACACGATCGAGCTGCTTGGCCTGGGGCCGATGGCGGCCCGGGCAGGTGCTGTGCAGGTCCAGGCGCACGCGACAGGTCATGGCGAGCTGGCGACAGGCATCACGTTGACGACCTTTGGCGGCCTGGGCGTGGTCACCGGCATCGCGTTGGGCGGCGTCGGCTGCTTCAGCGACGAGCGCGACGCCTTCTGTACCGCCGGCGTGTGGACTTTCGGCGGCTCCAGCCTGCTGCTGTTCGGCGGCATCGCCTTGATCCTCGATGCCCTGCCGCACGCCCAGATCGTGCCCGCGGACTTCGGTCGGGTGCGCGCCGCCGGCGTCTCGCTGAGCCTGGGCCCGGGCGCGCTGACCGCTCGGTTCTGAGCGTGTGCTGCGCGGTCGCGACGAGGTGCCACCCAACCCGTCAGGCCGCGCCACACCCTGATTCAGAAGGAGGCCGCGCCGCCGAGATAGAGCCCATCAACATGGCCACGGACGTTCTGTCTCGGCGCCACGATCGGGACCACGCGCGTGCCCCTCTGCGGTAGCGCGTCGTCTTCGAGGGTCCAGTACCAGCCGACGATGCTGCCGCCGAGCATTCCCGCGCCGACCCCGACGAGCGTCATTGTATCGCGACTGTAGCCGTCGACGCCGAGGCTCCGCGGCGCCCAACCGATGACGCCGAGAGACACTGCGCCCACCAGACCACCGATGAACGAACGCCCGATCCGATGCCCGGGCGTCCACCGGGTGCCGATGAAGTCGACGCCGAGCGCTGCACCGATGCTGCCCCCGGCGGCAACGCCGACAAGGCCACCAATCATTGCGCTTTTGCTCCATCCGTCGCCGCTGACGATGGTTCCGGTGGTCGCGCCGACGAGGCCGCCGACCGCGGCGCCGATGAGCCCACCGGCCGCGCCGACGCCCACCTGTGCCAACAGCACGCCAAAACCAATTCGCGGTGGCGGTAATGCCGGATCGGAGGCTGGCGCGACTGTCGGCGCCGACGCGGGCGAGTTGGCATCATCGGCGGTGAGCGCCGCGGCCGGTGCCGTTGAAAGCACGCTCCACAAGCACACCGCGGCGATGGAGTCCCGGTTCGGCCGGTACGGGTTCTTGGTCACGGTGCCCTCCTTGATGTGCCGCGCCGACGAGCCACCCAACCCGTCGATCCGCAGCACGAGCCTACTCGCCAACCGCCGCTCGGAGCCAGACCGTCAGGCCGGCTTTGTCGAGGCCGCCGCTGGCGACATCGACGGTCACCCGCAGCAACGTCGCCGCGGCGAAGCGCGGGCGCCGGCCGTTCACCGCGAGGAAGACCTGGCAGGCCTGCAGTGCGGTCCGCTTGTTGCCGTCGACGAAGGGGTGATTGCGGGCGATGTGGAAGAGGTACGCAGCGGCCATGGCGGCGATATCGGCGTGCAGCAGGTGACCATCGGCGCTCTGTCGCGGCATCGCCACGGCCGACTCGAGCAGGCCGATGTCGCGGACGCCGCCCGCCCCGCCCTCGTGAGCGAGCGTGTTGCCGTGGATGTCGAGCACGTCTTGAACGGAGAGGAACCAGATGTCTTCAGGCCTTGCCATTGTCTATCGAGCCAACTCGCGCCAGACGTCGCCATAGTCGGCGCGCAGGTCATCCATCAGCGCGTCGACTCGCTCCTTGCCCACGCCAACGTGAACCGGGGTCACGATCAGCGACCCATCGTTGACGACGAGCTGGAGCTGCGTCTCCGGCGTGATGCCGAGCTGTTCCATCAGCGGCCGTTCGATGACGAGGGCGTGGCTGTTGCCGCGCTTCTTGAGGGTGCGTATCACGGCGGCCTCCTGAGGCGCACACCGGCGCCCGTGGCCACAATGGTACCACGTCCCGTCTCGCTCGGCCACGCTGCCGCGACCGCCGACGAGGTGCCACCCAAGTCGTTTGGGTCTCCGACGAGGTGCGACGAGGTGCCACCCAACACGTTTGACACGTTTGACACGGTTGGCAGCGCCGCAAACCTACTCGCCAACCGCCGCCCCGGCCATCGCGAACGCAGCCGCAGGTCCGTAGCCATAGCTCGTCACGCCGATCCCGGTGTCGCACGACAGCGTGTGCACGCCGGCCGTGACGCCAACATACGCCGCCTCGTAGCCGCTCCCGCCGACCACGGCAAAGAGCCCGTCCGCGAGCTTCGAACCGTCCATGGTGACTGGCTGTCCCTGGGCGCGCACGACCACCAGCGTTGACTTGGCATATCCGCTGGGGGACCACGCCGCGACGGTGGCCGCGTACGCCCCGGTAGGCGCGACGACGACCATCGCCGGGTCGCCGGTCTTGTCAGGCGTGACCTGCATGCCGACCAGGTACCGCACCACCTGAACGGGCGCATCCGACTGCAGGACGAAGCTGCCGGTCACCGCGGCTTCGACCCAATCCCCGCCGACCAGCGCCTCGCCGTCGAGACCGGCCACCGGCGGGACGGTGCTCAACGTTGCCCCCTGCGCGGCGATGACTCGCACGTAGTCGGGCTCGCCGCCGCGGCTGGGGCTGTGCACGACCACGTGGGTCTTGCCCCACTTCGCCACCGGCTCAAGCTGCTCTTGGAGGTGCTGCGCGCAGCAGTTGTCGCCTTCGTCTGGCGGCGCGATGATGGCCTCCTCGTGTCCGGAGAAGACGGCGACCGGTTGATCGGCGCTGATCGTCGCGCCGCTCAGGTCGTGCGACTTGCCGCCGGTGTCTGCCGCCTTGCCCTCAAGCGACAGCACCTCGAAAGGCTGGAGGGTGACCGAGATCGATCCGCCCGCGGCGACCGGGTTGCCGGTGACGGGGTGGGTCTCCACCTCGACCCCCTCCGGCAGCGTGACGAACACCGCTGTCGCGACGCCGGCGGTAGCCACGACGTTCAGCCAGCCTCTCTGGCCGACGATCTGGAACTGCGGCAGATCCGCGCCCGAGGGAAGGCTCGCCGCCAGGTACTGTTTTCCCAGGGCGCTCACCGGCAACAAGCGGCTGCCCTCGGCCACGCCGGCATTCGCCGCCCCAAAGGGGTTCATCTGCCACGCGACCAGCGGGCGCGACGACACCAACCGCACCGCCTTGGCGGCCACGCTGTTGCCCGCCACGTTGGCGACCGGCATCGGCACCAGCAGGCTGCCGCCGGGCGGCACGGTTCCCGAAGGCGAAGACATCGTGTACGGCGGTGGCGAGGTCGCGACGACCTCGGCCACCTGGTCGCCTGGGTTGTAGAGCCACACCGTGTGCGGCCCCACCTTCGGCGACGGCTGCATCGACGGATCGTCGAAGACCGGCACGTCCACGCTCCAGAACTCGCAGCCAAGCGCGCCGCCGATCGCCTCCGCGGCGGCGCACGGGTCACCGCACGCGCCGGCGACGCAGGTGTCCTCGCCGCATGCGGTGCCATCGGCGACCGCGACGGACGCACAGCCATCCTGGAGGCTGCACGCGTCTGCCGTGCACGCGTTGCCGTCGTCGCAGAGCTTGTCGTCGGCGTCGTAGCTGCAGACCCCTGCCTCGCAGGTTCCGACCGCGCACTCCCCAGACCCGGGCGGCGCGTCGCATGCGATCAGCGAGCCGCCCTGGCAGTTTCCCGCCGCGCAGACATCGCCGAGAGTGCACGCGTCGCCGTCGTCGCACGCACCATCCACCGCCGTGTAGACGCAGCCCGCAGCGCTGTCGCATGCGTCGCTCGTGCAGGTCGAGCCGTCATCGCATTGGGTCACCGGCCCCGCGAGGCAGACCCCCTCGCCGCAGACGTCGCCGCTCGTACAAGCGTCGTCGTCGTCGCAGGCGCCGCTGCTGGCCGTGTAGACGCAGCCTTCTCCCGGATCGCAGGACTCGTCGGTGCACGCGTTGCCGTCGTCGCAGGTCGCGGTGACGTCGACGCTGGGGCCGACGCACGCCCCGGCCGCGCAGGCGTCTTCGCCGGTGCACTCGTCACCGTCGTCACAGGCCTCTCCCTCGTGTGTCGACACCTTGCCGCACACCCCGCTGGTCGGGTCACAGGTCGCGCTCTGGCACGCCGCTTCGTCCACGGGGCAGGGAACCAGCGTCGCGGGGTTGAGGGTGCACGACCACGGCAGCGCGCCCTTGGCGCAGAACAGCGAGCCATTGCATTGATCGTCATCGTCCCAGACGGCGCAGTCGGCGTCGCTGCTGCACGCGCATGGGTTGTCGCCGGTCGCCTCGCAGACACCCGTGCTGCACGCGTCGCCGGTGCACGGCAGCTCATCGGCTTCGCAGGTCGTGCCGTCGGCGACGTCGGCCGGCTTGCACGCGCCGTCGACGGGATCGCAGGCGAGCACCGTGCACGTGCCCGCCTCTGGCATCGGGCAGGCGACCACCGAGGCGGGGTTGACGGCGCAGGTGCCGCTCACCACGTCGCAAAACAAGGTCCCGGTGCACGCGTCGCCGTCGTCGAAGTCGCTGCAGTCGCCGTCCTTGACGCATGCACAGACGCTCGCTCCGGCGACGCATGTGCCGGCCTCGCAGGCGTCGCCGACGGTGCACGCCAGGCCGTCGGCCTCGCAGGCTTCGCCCTCGTGCACGGCCGCCGTCTTGCATACACCGTCGGTGGGGTCGCATGCGCTGACCGCGCACGCGCCGTTGGAGG
>CALGHC010000172.1 GCA_937915965.1 uncultured Myxococcales bacterium | reverse complement strand
ATCGACATCGTCAAGCAGCGCCTGATCGACCGCTTCGACTACTGCGACGTCTGCGCCAACGACGTCATCACCTACGTGGCCTCGATCTTCGCCCGCGGCGACGCGAGCAAGACGGGCTAGACGCGAGCAAGACGGGCTAGACGCGAGCAAGACGGGCTAGACGCGCCGCGACGAGGAGTCCGACCACCACCATGCTGACCATCGAGCGAGACCAGAAGCGCTTCCGAGACATCGTCAAAGGACGATTCCGCAAGGATCTTCGGAAGTACATGAGCTCACGCGAGATGATTGGCCGCAAGGGCAAGGAGACGGTGTCGATCCCGATCCAGCAGATCGGCATCCCGCGGCTGCGCTACGGCAAGAACGATCAAGGGGTCGGCCAGGGCGAGGGGCAGGACGGCGAGGCGACACCGGGCGCGGGCGCGCAGCCGGGCGAGGCCGAGGGCGAACACATCCTCGAGGTCGACATCAGCATCGGAGAGCTGGCTGAGATCATGGGCGAGGAGCTCGAGCTGCCGCGCATCGAGCCAAAGGGCAACCGCCAATCGCAGAGCGAGAAGCCGAAGGTGCGCGGCATCGCGCTGAGCGGGCCGGAGTCGCTCCGCCACGGCCGGCGCACCTACCGCCGGGCGTTGATGCGGGCGATCGCGTCGGGCACCTTCGACCCCAAGAAGCCGGTCATCATCCCGCTGCGCGAGGACCGCCGCTACCGCGCCCTGGACGTCCACAAGGAGCCGCGCAGCGCCGCCGTGCTGCTCTATCTCATGGACGTCAGCGGCTCGATGGGCACCGAACAAAAGGAGATGGTCCGCAGCGAGGTCTTCTGGATCGACACCTGGCTGCAGCACCACTACGACGACGTCGCGACCCGCTTCATCATCCACGACGCCCGCGCCAGAGAGGTCGACCGCGACACCTTCTTCCGCACCCGCGAGTCCGGCGGAACGCTGATCTCAAGCGCCTACAACCTCGCCTTGGAGATCCTCGACAAGGACTACCCAGCGAGCGACTGGAACATCTACCCGTTCCATTTTTCCGACGGCGACAACGCCAGCCAGGCCGACACCGACAAGTGCGTGCAGTTGATCCGAGACCGCTTCCTGCCGGTGTGCAACCAGTTCAGCTACGCCCAGGTCGCGGGTCTGTGGGGCTCGGGCCGCTTCTACGAGGACCTGCAGGAGGCGTTCACCGGCGAAGACGACGTGGTGCTGTCGAAGATCGCCAACCGCGACAAGATCATGGATTCGATCCGCGAGCTTCTCGGCAAGGGGAGGTAGGAACGTGCACGTAGAGGAGGCCCAGTGGCGGTGATCGCGACCCGCTTCCTGAACCACGGCCGGCAGCTGCCGCCGGAGCTCGAAGCCGAGCGGCTGCGCATCTGCGAGCTAGCGCGCAGCTACGGGCTCGACTTCTTCGAGACGCGCTTCGAGATGTGCTCGTACGAAGAGATCAACATGATCGCTGCGTACGATGGCTTCCCGACGCGCTACCCGCACTGGAAGTGGGGGATGTCCTACCTCGAGATGCAGAAGGGCTACGAGTACGGCCTGCAGAAGATCTACGAGATGGTCATCAACACCGAGCCTTCGTACGCCTATCTGCTCGACTGCAACCTGCACGTCGACCAGAAGCTGGTGATGGCGCATGTCTACGGCCACGTAGATTTTTTCAAGAACAACGAATGGTTCGCGCCGACGAACCGCAAGATGCTCGACCAGATGGCCAATCACGCCGCGCGGGTCCAGCGGATGATCGACCGGCAGGGGCGCGAGGAGGTCGAGGAGTTCTTCGACCAGGTGTTATCGCTTGATAACTTGATCGATCCCTTCCTGCCGCATCGCACCCACAAACGCGCAACCACCGAAGCCGACATCGAGCTGGCCGAGGCCGACGGCCAGGTGCCGCGGATCCCGGTGAGCAGCTACATGGACAAGTTCGTCAATCCGCCGGAGTACCTGGAGGCCCAGCGCCGCAAGAAGGCGGACAAACTCGAGCAGATGCAGCGCTTCCCCGAGGCTCCTGAGCGCGACGTGCTCGGCTTCCTGATGGCCCAGGCGCCGCTGAAGCGCTGGCAGCTCGAGGTGATCGCGATTGTGCGCGACGAGGCCTACTACTTCGCGCCGCAGGGCCAGACCAAGATCATGAACGAGGGCTGGGCGACCTACTGGCACACCAAGATGATGACCTCGGACCTGCTCGAACCCAGCGAGGTGATCGACTACTGCGACCACACCAGCGGCACCACGGCGACGGCGCCGGGCCAGCTCAACCCCTACAAGCTCGGCCTTGAGCTGTGGCGTCACATCGAGGAGCGCTGGGACCACGGCCGCCACGGCAAGGCGTGGCTCGACTGCCTCGATCCGGAGGCGCGCAAGCGTTGGGACACCGGCGAACGCGGCAAGGGGCGCGAGAAGATCTTCGAGGTGCGCCGCACCCACAACGACGTCACCTTCCTCGACACCTTCCTCACGGCGGAGTTCTGCGCCCAGCAGGGCTTGTTCACGACCAGACAAGACGCGCGCAGTGGCCAGTGGCTGATCGACTCGCACGAGTTCGACCAGATCAAGACGCAGCTTCTGCACACGCTGGCGACCCGCGGTTCGCCACGCGTGTACGTGGTCGACGCGAACCACGGCAACCGGGGCGAGCTGGCGCTGCGCCACGACCACGAGGGCCAGGACATCAAGCTCGAGTGGGCCGAGGTCGCGCTGGGCAACCTGGCGCGCATCTGGGCTCGGCCGGTGGTGCTCGAGACGCATCTCGACGGCAAGCCGGCCGCGTTGCTGCACGACGGCGATGAGATGAAGCGGGAAGGGCGGGGCGAGGCAGGCTGAGGGGAGGCTGAGGGGAGGCTGAAGCCGCGGGCGACATCTGAAAAGCCTCGCCTTCGCGAGGCTGGGCCCGAGCGGGGGGTGCGGGGCAGGCAGGCCTTGCGGCGGTGAGAGGCACGGGCGGGGATGGCTTCCCGGCGGCTGAAGCCGCGGGCGACATCTGAAAAGCCTCGCCTTCGCGAGGCTGGGCCCGAGCGGGGGGTGCGGGGCAGGCAGGCCTTGCGGCGGTGAGAGGCACGGGCGGGCAACAACCATGACAAGGCGCTCCACGTGCGTCACGATGCGCGGGGTCGGGCGGGCGTTCGCCGGGCGAGGCGAGGGTCGCGCATGGGTGAATTGCTGGTCGATATCGAGGACGCGCTTGACCGGTACGCGGACGATGGCGCGCTGGTCGAGGTGCAACGTCGCGGTGGTACGGCGCATGTCGAGGTCGAGGCGGTTGATCGCATCGGCGTGCGGGTGCGGGCGGTGCGGCTGCGACGCGAGGGCGTTGTCGACGCGGCGAGCGAAGCACAGAGGCTGCCCGAGCGACTGCGCTCGCTGCCCGAGCGGGTCGCGCCGGTCGAGGTCGATGGCGGCCTGAGGCGCGCGATCCTGCGTTCGGAGCCTAGCGCGGCG
>CALGHC010000171.1 GCA_937915965.1 uncultured Myxococcales bacterium | reverse complement strand
CGGTCGGCGAGGCGATCGCCGCAGAGGTCGGCGTCCAGCTTACGCCGACCCACTGGGAGGTGATCAACTTCGTGCGCGAGGACTTCGCGTCGACTGGCGCCTCGCCGGGCTTGCGCCGCATCCAGACCCACACGACCGTCGGCATGAAGGAGCTCTACAAGCTCTTTCCCAAGGGGCCGGGCAAGCTGGTCGCGCGGATCGCCGGCACGCCCAAGCCGAAGAGCTGCTTGTAGTCGCAGTGCGCTGCGGCGCGCTGCAGTCGCGGCCTGTTGCCGCAAGGTGGTGTTCCGCGCGCTCAAGCCGAGCGCACCGCGCGCCCCCGATCTGGCGCTCCCGCGACCGCGGCGATCGCCCAGGAGGACCTCATGAGTGACCCGTCGGAGCGCAAGCTCGCCATCATCTGCTCGAAGGGCAGCCTCGACATGGCCTATCCGGGCCTGATCCTCGCCAATGCGGCGCGCATGGCCGGCGTCGATGCGATGATCTTCTTCACGTTTTGGGGACTCGACCTGATCCACAAGGACAAGTGCGACCACCTGCATGTCGCGACGGTCGGCAACCCATCGATGCCCATGCCGACCATGCTCGGCGGCCTGCCTGGCATGGAGGCGATGGCCTCCTCGATGATGCGCAAGCAGATGGCCAGCCTTGAGATCCCGACGGTGCGGGAGTTCATCACCATGCTCGACGAGACCGGCACGGAGATGTACGGCTGCCGCCTCGCGATGGAGATGTTCAAGTACGACCGCAGCGACCTGCTCCCCGAGGTCAAGGACGTCATCACGGCGATGGACTTCATCGAGATGACCGAAGGGGCGCAGACGATCTTCGTGTAGCACGGGGCGGGTTTCGTCTAGCGCGGGGCGGGCGGCGCGATTCGCCCGTCCGCCTCAGCGCGATTCTGGGGGGCGCAGCGACTCGGGCAGCGGCGTGCGGTGGCTCATCGTCCTCACCGCTTCGGCGAGGGTGCCGTAGACGATCTCGTGCGCCGCTTCGATCCTCGCTTCGGGGTCGGCGATATGCGCGGTCAGGGCAGCGATGTCGATCGGCGCGAGGATCTCGCTGGTCACCCGCCACGGCGTCGGCAGCAGAGAAGCGATGAACCCGGTGGCGGCCAGCCACCAGGGCACGACGCCGGCGAGGGCCAAGGCGATGGATGCCACGACGCCCACGCACGCGAGCGGCAGCGGCACGCAGATGTTGCGGGTGAACCGCTCGAATCCCAAGTTGCGCGCGATCCATTCGCCGCCGGGCGCCATCAGGTAGGTGTAGTGGCTGCCGATGGTCGCGATCGGCACGACAGGGACGCCGGCCTCGAGGGCGAGGCGGATGTAGCCGCGCCGCGTCGCGAATCGCACCGCGCGCGGCATGTAGAAGGGCCGGCAGCCGTCGATGTCGCCACCGGGGAAGGTCATGACGTCGTGGCCCGCGGCGAGCGCGGCCTTGCCATTGTCGTAGGCGGCCATCACCGCACCGAAGCCGCGAAACAGCCGGCCGGCGAGCGGCGCTCGGACAAATGTCACGTGCATCATGCCGACGACGCGTCTGGTCAGACCGAATCGGCCCTGCCACGCCCCCAGCAGACAACCGACGTCGACGATGCCCAGGCCGCTGTGGTTGCCGACGAAGAGGCACTGTTGCGCCGGAATGCGCTCCATGCCGCGCAGCGTGAATCGAAACCAGAGCCGACACAGCGTCCGAAACAGACGGCCGTAGAAGGTGTAGACGCGCGGGTCGAACTCGTCGCCGGGGAACACCGCCAGCGGGCCGCTATTCGGTCCAGACCCGCGATCAGAATCCAACATCTGGCGCTCGTCCGTTGTCGTGGGGCGTTCGTCGGCTGGTGGGACGCGCCTGTCTGCTGGCCCACGGCGCTCTGGCTGTCTTGGGCCGCTCGCCTGCCGTCCCTAAGGCGCCGGATCCTTCGCGTGCTGGAAGCCCAGGCCGGTGGCCGGGGCCTCCTTGCAGGTGGCCGCGGTGAACGCGATCTCGACGTCGGTGGCCTTGCAGACGGCCGGGTTGCCCGACGTGAGCTTGGTCAGCTTTGCCTGGAAGGTGCCCGTGAGGCCCCCTTCGAGGGGCGAGAAGCCGACGCCGGCGAGGCTGACGTTGCCGTCCTCCGGTTCGAGCTTCCACGCGCACGAGCCGTTGGTCAGGGTCATGGTCGCGCCACCGATCTCGGCGGGGCAGGCGGGCACACCGAAGGTCTTGCAGCCGCCGACGTTTGCCTCGACGTTGCCGCTGCCACAGGTCAGCGAAACGGGCTGTTCCGGCGTCCCCGAGCAGCACGGCAGGAAGCCGAGCCCGCCACAGAAAGACTTCAGCCCCAGGCTATTGGCGCCGATCCCAAGCGCCGGCAGGTGGGCCTGGACCGTGACGCCACCGCCGCTGTGGACGAGCGCCAGACCGGCGCCGGGCTGCGCAGCGTCGCCGGGCAGGCCCTTGTCGCGCGCCGCGTAGATCACCGTGCCGCTGGCGCCGACCACCGACTTGGCCTGGCCGCCGACCGAGAGCGCGTCGACCCGTCCGATGACGTTGGCGTTCCAAAATTCCGGGCTGTCGTAGCCGTCGTAGCAAGACTGCCAGGCGACGGTCTCGGCCGCGGCCTGGTCGACCAGCGGCAACTGCAGCATCGTGTGCACGACGAATGAGCCCTTGACCCGCGCCTGTCCGCTGCCCACGCCGCAGGCAGAGCTGAACGTCAGGTCGAAGAACCCTTCAGCCGCCGCGGCCGCGCCCTTGTCGCCAAAGACGACCGTGAGCGTCGACGGCGCGTCGTCAGCGAGCCGATACAGGGACGCGTCGATGCCGAGCTCGCCGCCGGTCTTCGAGATGATCTGGCCGCGCATCCGGGTGAACGCGTTCGGCGCCGCCGGATCGAGAGGCGGCAGGTTGATGGTCACGACATCGGCGGTGTCGTAGGGGCCGATGGCCACCTCGGCGACCCAAAGCGATTTGCCCTTGCCGAGCACCGCGGGTCCCGCCGCGTCAGACAGAACGATGGCGATGCGACGCGTGCCGTCGGGCTCCTGCATACCGATCGCGTGCATTCCCTGGACCTGCTCGAGCCCCTGGGCGGTGCCCTGGACCTGCAGGTCGCTCACCTGCACATCGCCGAGCACGGTCTGGCAGTCCTTCCAAAATCCCTCGAGGTGGTCGAAGACGGTTGGCTTCATGACGAGCTCGACGGGAGTCAGGGCGCAGCTCTCGCCTCCGCAGATGCCGCCCTTGCCGATGGTGACCGTCTGTACGGTGCCGGCGAGGCCCTTGCCGCTGCCACCGAGGACCATCGGCTCGCCGACCGGCCCCTCCATGCAGAAGGTGCCATCGGCGCCGCTGATCACGCTCTGCGATCCGCCCTTGGCGCCGCCAGCGACCTGGATGCCGGCGAGCCCCTTGCCCGCCGCGTCCTGAACAACCCCTTGCAGGCATCCCCACGGCGTCAGGCGAACCGGCGGCACGACCTGAGCCGCCTCGGGGCTGCAGGCGCCGTCGGCGGTGATCTTGACGGCCTTGCTCCAGGGCCAGGTGTCGGCGGCCTCGACCTTTAGCTTTCCGAGCGCGCCGAGCGCCACCGCCAAGGTGTAGATGCCATCCTCGCCCGTGACCGCTGGCACGCTCGACGGCAGCTTCCCATAGGGCTCGAACGAGACGATCGCGCCGGCCAGCGGTTTGCCGTCTGGTCCCTCGACGGAGCCGCTCAGGCACGGTTGGGCGAGGGTCACGACGTCGGGCGCCTTCGCGCAGGTGCCGTCCGCGACGTTGCCCTTGACCGGAACGGTCTCCAGCTTGCCGGGCAGGTAGCCCGGTCGCAGGATGGTCAGCTCCATCGGGTCGAGCGACAGCGAATCGAGCGCGTAGCTGCCGTCATCGCCGCTGAAGGCCGCCGGGTCGGTGACGCTCGCTCCGCTCGACTTGGCCGGCACGAAGATCTGCGCACCAGCGACCGGCTTGCCGGCCGAATCGGCGATGGTGCCGCGCGTGCAGCCGTCGAAGCAGACCTGCACGTCGGGCTGACTCATGCACGAGCCGCCGCAGAACGAGCCGCCACCGGTCGGCAAGACGCTCACCTCTTGGGCGATGCGGTTGCCCAGGCGGTAGACCACGGTCGTTGGCTGGCCGAGGAAGCCCATCACGCAGTAGGCGCCGCTTGCCTTGGTGCTGTCGCCGTCCTGGACGTTGGCGCCCTGGCCCTTGGCCTCGATCGTGACACCCGCCAACGGCTGCCCGGTGCAGCCGGTGACCTTGCCCGAGATGCAGCGCGCGTTGCCGGCCTGGTCGCAATTCCACCACGAGAAATGGCCGACGTCGGCGACCATGGCGAGGCGCTTGGGATCGCGGGTCGACTGCACGACCGTCGAGGTGCCCTCCTCGAGCCACAGCTTCTTGGCGCCGTCGTAGTGCCACATCGGCACCTTGTCGCCGAGCTTCAGGTTGGTGTTCACCGGCAGGTCGAGATCGACCCTCGCGGTCTTGCCGGGCGCGAGGGCGAGCGGCTTGCCGGCGGCGTCGCGCATGCGCACCTCGGCCATCGCGAACGACTCGAGCATCGACATCGTGCCCATCGCGTCGACCGCCATGAAGTTACCGGGCGCGGCGTCGATCTGGTTGGTCGAGGGGTCGAGGTGGGTGAGGTCGACCAGCGCTTCGCCGCTGAAAGGCTTGCCCGCGCTGTCGACGAGGGTGCCGGGCTTGAACTGGACGCCGCCACGGACGTGGTGAGCGACGCCGCCGTATTTGGCCGAGACCGCCTCGGAGGGGCCGCGTTCGAGCAGCCGCACGCGCACCATCGAGGTCTCTTTGGACAACAGCGCCACGGGGCGTTCGAGGGTCGCGTAGCCCTTCTTCTCGAAGCGGATTCGGGCGGCAGAGAACTGGGGAATCTTGTTGAGCTCGAAGTGCCCCGCGCCGTCCGTCAGTCCGGTGTTGCCGGACTCGACGAAGGTCACGGTGACGCCCGGGATTGGCAGGTTCTCGACGTCGAGGACCAGACCGTGCAGCGAAGCCTCGCCGACCTCGGGCAGGACGACGACGTCGGGGTCTCCGCCCGCATCTTCGGGCGGCGTGGTGATTACGTCTTCGCCGGTGACGACGTCCTCGTCGACCGGGTCGACGGTGTCCAAGGCCGGTGCGACATCGTTCGATCCAACATCGGCCTGCGCCTCGTCGCCATCGCGGTTGTCGGCTTCAACGTCCTCTGCTGGGGTGCCAGCCGTGTCGTCTTCAACCGCGCCGACATCGGCCAAGCCAGCGGCCGCGTCCGTCGCCGGGTCGGCGCTGTCGCCAAAGGTCCAGCCACCGCCGCCGCCTCCGCCCGCGCCGCCCGACGAAGGCGTGGTGCACGCGACCGCGAACACGCCGACCGTCGCGAGCGCCATACGGGCCACAACCCCGGTGAGGGTGAAACGGTCAGGTCGGCGCCAAGCTGTGGCCAGCGGCATCGCGTCGCGGCGCGCATGGCCCGCCCTGTTGCCCAGCGTCGGTCGTGCATCGGTCGCGATCAGCATGGCTCACCTCCAGAGCCGCAGAGCAGACCATGGAATCGCTTGAAATGCAATCACATTTTCGGGAGTTGCCCAGTGAGCAATGCCCTCCCGCACCGGCCATACTGATCCGACCGGATCGCAGCGACACCCGCGCGAGACATGGCGTGTGCAACCGCGGACATAGTGCGCAGATCCGGGAGGATCGGCAGGGACCATGATAACGGTCGTGGAGGCTGCGTCGCTGGCATCGCCGCCTCGCCGCGCACGGAATCTAGCCGCGCTTGGACCCTCCCGCGTTTGGACCCTCCCGCACTTGGAACCTCCCGCACTTGGACCCTCCCGCACTTGGAACCTCCCGCACTTGGAACCTCCCGCACAAAGTGAGGCCACATGTCCCCGCTCCTGTCTTCTGTCGATACGCAGCATCTCGATGAGCGTCCCCTGCTCCTGTGGGATGGCCACTGAGGATTCTGATCACGCATCGCTGCCTGGGTCAGGCGGCGCGACAACGCTGGTCTGCTGCAGGTGCTGCCCTACCAGGACGCGCCAAGCCCGCCGATGAACGACGACCTGCGGGCGGCGTGCGCGCTCGCCGTGCATCTGCGCACTGGCACCGGCGTCTGGTTGCGCGCCGGTCGGGCCGTGCTGGCGACGCTCGGCCTCTTGGGTTGGCCCCGCATGGCGCGGCTGTTGGCGTCGCCGCCGTTCATCTGGGCCGTCGAGCTGGGCTACTGGCTTGTCTCGAGGAATCGGCCCTTCTTTGCGCGGTTCCTGTTTCGTCGATAGCGGCTGACGAGCCTGCTGCGGCCCGCCCGGCGGGAGTCTTGCGTTGCCGCGCGCGCTGGTCGCCAGTTCGGTTCCGCTCCTGCCCGCCAACCACCAAGGCAACTGCTTGTTATAAATGCCATTTATCGCTCATTTTGGCAGTCTGTCGTTGCTGGCAACTGCGCCCGCTGCTAGCGTACACCCCGTCTCTTTGGGGGGAAGTCGAAGCTGTATCGCTGCACGTCAGCGGCCTTCGACCTTGGGGAAGACGAATCAATGGGCCGCGCCATGCCGCCCAATTGTCCCGGGAGAGATCAAATGCGTTTGAGGAACTGGGCTGCGACTGCGGTCGGCTTGATCGTGGCGTCAGGTCTTGCTGCTTGTGGCGATGACGTTGGGTCAGCGCAGGGACCGAACGTCGCGCTGGTGGACGACGCAGGCCAGAGCGGCGGCCAGGACACGGCGCTGGACACCAAGCCGGAGTGCGTCGCAGCGGTCGACTGTGCCGACGATGGCGATCTGTGCAACGGCGTGCCGGCGTGCCTCGGTGGCCACTGCGTCGTCGAGAAGACCAGCGTCGTCGTCTGTGATCCGGACGCCAACGGCATCTGCGCAGTCTCGACCTGCTCGCAGGCCACAGGCGCTTGCGTGGTCAGCCCGCGCAACACCGGCGCCGCCTGCCAGGATGGCGACCCCTGTACCGATGGCGACCACTGCGACGCCGGCGTGTGTGCGCCCGGCAAAGCCAACCTCTGCGACTGCAGCGCCGACGCCGACTGCGCCGCCTTTGAGGATGGCGACCTGTGCAATGGCACCCTATTTTGCAGCTTCAAGCCCTTCCCCTACCGCTGCCAGGTGTTGCCGATCTCGGTGGTGGTCTGCGACGAGAACGACGCGGCGTGCGGCGTCGCCGCGTGCGACCCGAAGACAGGCACCTGCGGCACCGAACCGCTCGAAGACGGCGTCCCCTGCGACGACGGCGATCTGTGCACGGTCGGTGACACATGCGTCGGCGGCGCCTGCGCGCCGGGCGGCGACAACACCTGCACCTGCACGACGACCGCCGACTGTGCGGGCAACGAAGATGGCGACCTCTGCAACGGCACCCTCTACTGCAACGTCGCGGCCGACCCGCCGGTACTGCAACGTCGCGGCCGACCCGCCGGTGTGCGAGCTCAATCCAACCACGATCGTCTCGTGTCCCACCGCCGGTGACACGGCATGCACGACGAGCCTGTGCGCGCCGTTGACTGGCCTGTGCGAGAAGGCGGCCGTTCAGCCCATGACCGCCTGCGATGACGGCGATCCGTGTACCGCGGGCGACCACTGCCTGGGAGGGCTTTGTCAGTACAGCAGCTACCTGTGTGCGTGCGCAGAAGACGCCGACTGCGTCGAGAAGGACGACGGCGATCTCTGCAACGGCGTGCCCTTCTGCAACAAGGCGACGGGCAAGTGCGAGCCGAACCCGGGCAGCGCCGTGACCTGCCAGACGGTCGACGACTCGGCGTGTGCGAAGGCTGTCTGTCTGCCCAAAGAGGGGACGTGTGTGCAGGTGTCGCGTGCCGACGCCCTCCTCGACTGTGACGGTCCCACCGGCGAGGGCGGCTGCGCCTGGAAGCTCAAGGAACCAGGCCAGAGTGGCGACCCGGGCCCCTTCGCTTGCGACGATGGCAACGTCTGCACCTCGGGCGATGTCTGCGACGGTGCGGAGTGCAAGAGCGCGGCCGTGACCTGCGAGTGCGCATCGAACGCCGACTGCGAAAAGGAGGACGACGGCAATCTATGCAACGGCCTGTTCTACTGCGATAAATCCCTGACGATCCCCAAGTGTGTCTTCAACCCGGCGAGCGCGGTTTTCTGTAGCCACAAGGACGACGCCGCGTGCCTGGTCAACAAATGCGACGCCAAGACGGGCGCTTGCAGCCTGCAGCCCTATGGCGCCGGCGCAAGCTGCGACGATGGCAACAAGTGCACAGCCACGAGCGTCTGCGACGGGGCGGGCGGCTGCTCCGGCAGCGCAGTGAGCTGCGACGACGGCGACGCATGCACCCAGGACACCTGCGCTGCCGCGATTGGCTGCGTCCATACCGCCAGCGCTTGCAGCGACGGCAACGACTGCACGGTCGACACCTGCGACGCGATCACCGGCAAGTGCGGCTTCGATGCGGCCGCAAACGCGGGCAAGACCTGCAATGGCGACAACTCAGGATGCACCGTCAACGACGTCTGTGACGCCGTTGGCATCTGCAAAACCGGCTCGAAGGTCATCTGCGCGTTGCCCGTCGCCGACTGTCAGGTGTCGGCGTGTGTGTCCCAGGGCGCCGAGTCCTTCAACTGCGCCGTGCTTGAGGCATCAAATGGCGCAGCGTGCGACGACGGCGACGCATGCACGCTCGCGTCCGCGTGCACCGAGGGCACTTGCGACGGAAGCGACCACGAGGCCTACTTTCGCGAGCGCGTGCAGGCCGGCACCTACACCAAGGACCCCGAACCCGGCCTGTCGAGTCGCTTGAACGCCGTCGTCACGCTGCCCGGGGGGCAGGCCGTCATGGTCGGGCGTGCCTGGCAGGGTGTCGAAGGCAGCGAGGACAGCAACCTCAAGTTGTGGATTCTTGGCACCTCTGCACAGGGTCGGGCCGCGTTCGCCAGCCTGGTCGCGCCGGCGAACGTCGACCCAGACGCCAACGTAGTCGCGGCGTCCCACAATGGCGGCGGCGTGGTCGCCATCCTCACCGACAACATCGTGCCCGGAAAGAAGCGCACCTTGACGCTGTTCTCGGCGTTCATCCCGGGCGGGACCTACTGGAGCAAGGTCATCGGCGAACCCGAAAAGGACGAACGCGCCGTTGGTCTGGTCGGGCACGCCGACGGCGGCTCTACCTGGGTGGG
>CALGHC010000170.1 GCA_937915965.1 uncultured Myxococcales bacterium | reverse complement strand
TGCCAGCCGACGCGTCGAAGGTCGTCGTCGAGCCGGCGCTTCCGCTCATCGACCTGAGCACCTCGGTCAGCGTGGGCTGGAAGTTCTCCAACGGGAACACCTGCGGCGGCAACAAGATCACCCATGTCTTCGTGCAGGTGCGTGACAGCAAGGACGCGGTCATCATCCCGATGAACGACCCGTTGGCGCAGAAGCCCTGCGACGTGGGCGCCGCATCGACCTACACCCAGCGCGTCCTCGACATGCGCTTCCTCGATCCCTCGTGCAGCGTGCCTGCGGGTGCCAAGGGCCTGGTGATCTGCGGCATCAAGGACGACTCGATCGGCATCTTCCTGTCGGGCTACGACGCATCAACCGGCCAGATCGTCTTCGGCGGCAGCATGAAGATCAGCGACCTCGCCACACTGCCGCTCGCGAGCCATTGGGCCGTGCCCGATGACGTGATCCTCGCGCCGTGCACGGCGTCGAACACCTGCGAATCTCCGTAGCCTCTTGAGCGCCGCCTGCCCCGTCGAGCTCCGATGACCGACCGTTCGCCACGCCCTCTGCCCGGTGTCTTCCTTGCGGGGGTTCGGCGCTTCCTTGTGGGGGTTCGGCGCTTCCTTGTCGGGGTTCGGCTCTTCGGCGTCGGGGTTGGCCTCTCGTTGGGGCTGCTGCTGGTCGCTCCGCGCGTCGACGCTGCGACCCGCTGCGGGCCCGCGGTCTGCGGCGACGGCCAGTCATGCTGCAACCCAACCTGCGGGATCTGTGCACCCCCGGGCGGCGGGTGTATCGCGCTTCATTGTGGCTGGGCGCCGCGCACCGCCGGCGGATACACGTTCATCCTGCCGGCCGACGCACCGTCGCCGTTCGCGACCACACGCGTCGACACCCGCGTCATGGCCAACGACCGCGGCGGTCGAGCCGCGCTCTCGCTGCGCAAGGCCCTCGACCCCTACCACGCGGTGCGCGTCGACGTCGGCGACGAGGGCTCGTTCGATGACGGCCTTGAGCTTCCGTCCGTCAGCCTGGGTGCCACCCGCAACCTCGCCAGCCACGCGACCACGGCACACCTGGGGGCGCTCGTCGATCTGGGTGTCTTCTCAGGGCCACCGGGGGCGTGGCACGGGCTGCGTTCCTTCGCCAGCGCCCACCTCGCTTTCGTCACGGGGGGCGGCATCTGGGGTGCTTTCGGCCACATCGGCGGCCGGATCGCCGGCACCGATCGGCGCCCCTGGCCAGCGGCAGCCGCCATGGACGTCGGCATCGGCGTCAGCACCGATCTGGGCCTCGTTGGCGTCCCCCTCGGCGCGCTGATCGCCTGGAGGTCGGCCCACGGCGGGGATCTCGGCGGCCTCCCAGACGGCCGCGTGACCGGCGGCCTGTACCTGACCGTATTGCCTGCATGCCTCGTCGGTCTCGAAGGCGAGCTCGACGACGTGCTCGGCCAGCGCCTCAGCTGGCGCGCGGGGCTGCGCATCCGCTGGGATGGCCTGCGCGATTAGAGCGCCGTCTCCGCCCAGGGCGCAGCTCACGCCTGCACCGCCTGGGTCAGGTGACAGCGACACGCCGCCGGGCAATCATGCTCCGGCATTCCGCCCACCAGTGAGCCGCCCGTGTCCGTTGTCTCGCCGAGCCCAGCGCCGCTCACCCGCCCCGCCGCCGGGAGGCTGACCGGCTGGCGGCTGCGCTGGCACGAGATCATCTACGAGTCCGACACGCCGGCCGGCAAGGCCTTTGACGTCGCGCTGATCGTCGCCATCGTCGCCAGCGTCGGGGTTGTGATGCTCGAGAGCGTCGCCGACATCGCCGCCGGGTGGGGGCCGCTGCTGCGCGTCGCCGAGTGGACCTTCACCGCCGCCTTCACCGTCGAGTACATCGCCCGGCTGGTCTGCGTCGGCCGGCCGCTGTCCTACGCCGCCAGCTTCTTCGGTGTCGTCGACCTGCTCGCGGTGCTGCCAACCTACCTGACGATACTGGTGCCGGGCGCGCACTACATGATGGTCATTCGCCTGCTGCGCATCCTGCGGGTGTTCCGGGTCCTCAAGCTGACACGCTTTTCGAGCGAGGGCGCGGCCCTGCTGATCGCCATGCGGGCCAGCCGCCACAAGGTCGCCGTCTTCCTGTTCACGGTGCTGACCCTGGTCACGATCCTGGGCTCACTGATGTACGTCATCGAGGGGGCAGACAACGGGTTCACGTCCATCCCGCGCAGCATCTACTGGGCCATCGTCACCGTCACCACCGTCGGCTACGGCGACATCGCACCGCAGACCATCCTGGGCCAGGCGCTGGCGGCCTGCTTGATGATCACAGGCTACGGAATCATCGCCGTCCCCACCGGCATCGTCACCGCCGAGCTGGTCCACGGACGGCCGGTCTCCGGTCAGGCCTGCCCGCAGTGCGTCGCCGAGGGGCACCGCCGCGACGCGATCCACTGCTATCGCTGCGGAGCAGGGCTGTGAACTGGAGGACCGATGGTGTCAGGCATTGACAATTGTACAATTACCCGATCGCGTTAGTCGCCCGAACCCGATCGCGTTAGTCGCCCGAACCCGATCGCGGTAGTCGCCCGATACGGGCCGGACTTGGACATCTCCAGCGTATCCGACCACGGACGCCGCGGACGACCTCGGCCGCGGCCATGCCCGCGCCCGTTGTCCGCTTGTCGCCCTCAAAGCGTCAGCACGATGAGCCCGTCGCTGCCCGCATCCGGGTCGCCCTCGAATGGCTTCTGCTTGCCCGCGCCGCCACGTGCCGCGCTCCCGGCGTAGCCCGTCGCTGTCGTCCCGCCGGGTACCTGAAGATTGCCCGGTGACGAGTCGATCAACTGCACGCTGCCTGCGACCCACGACGAACCGCCACCACCGCCGCCGCCGCTGTAGGTGTACTTGGCAGCCCCGCTGCCGCCACCGTGTTGGCCTGATCCGCCCGCGCCGCCGCTGCCATTGCCCTTGCACGCCGCTCCGCCAAACTGTCCCTTGGCTTGCGCGCCCGTCTGGCACAGGTTGCCGCCCGCGCAGGCGCCGCCCGCGTCCTTGCCGCCCGCCTCGCCGGGTGCCTCGCAACCCGAGTACGCCGAAGTATTGGTCTGCGTGCCGGCCGCGCCACCACCACCTTGCGAGGCGCCGCCACCACCGCCGGAGTTGGTGCCGTACTTGTTGTTGGCCATTCCGTCCTGGCCGTTGGCCCCCGCCGCGCCGCCTCCGCCACCCGCACCGACGTCATCGGGGCCCGAGCACCCCGAGCAACCATCGCAGCCGCCGCCGCCACCGC
>CALGHC010000169.1 GCA_937915965.1 uncultured Myxococcales bacterium | reverse complement strand
TGCTCGATGCCAGCGCCGTATAGGAGCCAACCAGCCAACGTCAGCAGGGCGAACCCGATGACGACCGGCACAAACACCGAGGCGACCCGGTCCACCGTGCGTTGAATCGGCGCTTTCGACGCCTGGGCGTCCTGCACCAGCGTCACGATGCGAGCCAACATCGACTCCTCGCCGACATGAGTCGCCTCGATGGCCAAGAGACCGTCGCCGTTGATCGAACCGCCGGTCACGTCCGCGCCGACTCCCTTGGCCACCGGCAGGCTCTCGCCGGTGAGAAGCGACTCGTCGAGTTGACTCTCGCCCTCGATGATCCGGCCATCAACCGGCACCCGCTCGCCCGGGCGCACGATGACGATCTCGCCACGGCCGACGGTCTCAGGCGGGACCTCGACCTCGCGATCTCCGCGCCGCACGCGTGCGATCTCGGGGCGCAGGGCCATCAGGGCGCGGATGGCCCGGGTCGTGCCGTGCTTGGCGCGGGCCTCCAGCCACTTGCCCAGACGAACAAATACGATGATCGCGGCCGCGCCCTCGAAGTACAGGTGGCCCCCCGAGAACAGCAAGACCAGCGACAGCGCGAAGGCGGCGGTGGTGCCCATCGCGACGAGCACGTCCATGTTGGCGCTTTTGGCGCGCAGGGCGCCGAGGGCGCCGCGATAGAAGCGCGCCCCGGCGATGAACTGGACCGGGGTGGCCAGAGCGAGCTGCAGCCAGCCCGACAGCATCCAATCGGTCCCGAAGACCCCAAGGACCATCGGCGCAACCAGGGGCGCCGTCAGCAGCGCGGCGCCGGCCAGCAGCCACAGCTCGCGACGTTGCCGGTCCGCCTCGGCGCGCTCGGCCGCCTCGCGCTCGGCTGCGGCCGACACCGCGAGCTCGGCGCGGTAGCCAGCGCGCTCGATCGCCCCAATGAGATCTTCCGCCGAGACCGCACCCGGGGTGACCGCCGCGGTGGCGATCTCGCTGGCCAGATTGACCTGCGCCGACGTCACGCCTGGCAGCGCGCGCAGGACCTTCTCGATGCGGCCGGCGCAGCTCGCGCAGGTCATGCCGCCGACGGCGATTCGCATGGTCTGTGGCGGCACGGCGAAGCCCGCCCGCTCGATGGCTGCGACGACTTGGTCGACATCGGTGCGGCTGGGATCGAAGGATACGGCCGCGGTCTCGCTGGCGAGGTTGACCGAGGCCTCAGCGATGCCGTCGACCTTGGCGAGCACCTTCTCGATGCGGGCGGCACAGGTGGCGCACGTCATGCCCCGTACTGGCAGCGAGACCCGCGTTTGCGCCGCTGGGCCGGAGCCGGGTGTGGCGGAAGCGGCGGGGACGGCGGGGACGGCGGGGGCGGCGGGGACGGCGGGGGCGGCGGGGACGGCGACCATGAGAAGACCTCCTACCCACAGAGGATAGGGCTTCCAGCGACTGGAAGGTCAAGGGCAGCTGCAGAAAAGATCGCGCGGGTCTCCGGGCCTGTGGCCGGCCCCGGCCGCGCTCAGGGCGCTGCACCCTCCGGCTGCAGCTTGCGCGCCTCGTAGACGACCACCGTGCCCTGCCGCGGACACCGGCAGACCGTGTACGGCCGGTTCTCGACACGATGCACGGCCGTCAAGCCGAATCGGTCCACCAGGGCCGCGAACGGTCGCGGAAACAGCGCGTACCAGCGCGGCGCGACCGCCTCGATGCGGCGCAAGACGCGCTCCGGTTCGGCGGCCGACGGCAGCATGCGGTGGTCGTTGAGGCCCATCAGGTCGAGCACCTTCAGCCCCGAAAAGTAACGAATCGCGCCAGCGTCCATGGTGGCGACGACGTCGCCGGGGGCGGCGTGAACGGCGAACCAGCGGCCGACCTCGACGTTGCCCACACGGATGTTGCGACAGTTCGCAGCGTACAGGTGGGCGCTTTCGGAGAGCGACGCGACCGCCGGCGCAGCGCAGACCGCCAGGGCGATCACGACGGCGGCACGGCGCAGCCACGGATGCCCGACAAAGAATCGACCGACAACTGCCGGGGTGCGCAACAAGGCGGCGAGGCCAACGAAGATCGAGATGACCAGCAGCGGCCACGCCGGCAGCAGGTAGCGCAGCCAGTAGAAGGGCCGCGCTTGGACGATGGTGTGGGTGCCCGACAGCGCCAGCAGGAAGACAAACGGCAGCAGCACCGCGGCGGCTGCGGGGGCGGCAATCCGGCGGCGAGCGAGGCCGATGACGGTCGCGACCAGACCCAGACCACAGAGCACCAGCGCGACGCCCGAGGCGAAGAGGGGCGTCTGCAGCGCGAGGCTGCGGCCGATGAGGCCGAGGTTGTCGGGGCGCCACAGACCAGCGCCGCCGGTCTTGGCGTAGAAGGTCGACGGCAACGGCAGCCCGGTCGCGACCAGGTTGTAGCCGAC
>CALGHC010000168.1 GCA_937915965.1 uncultured Myxococcales bacterium | reverse complement strand
AGCTTTCGGGTGTGACCACTGACGACACCGACTGGATCGACACCAAGACGGGCCAGATCTGCGGCGTCATCACCAAGGAAGACCTCGACAAGGCGATCGACGCAGTCCCCGACGAGGTCCTCGCCGAGGCAGGTCTCGAGAAGGAGACCGTCAAGCAGCTCGCTGGCAGCGTCCTGAAGCCCGACATCGATTGCGATGGCGACGGCGACAACGATTGCATCTCCGTGGGCCTGGGCATCGAGACCGTCGGCGCGAAGATCACCGGCATCACCCCGAAGTAGTCGGGATTCCTGGCGTTTGACGCCAATCGCCGCGGCGGCGGCGGGACCTCAGCGGGTCTCGCCGCCGCTTGCGTTTTGGGCGGTTGCGGCGCGATACCGTCCCGTCCGGTCAAAACGCTGCGCCACGCTTGACACACCCCTGGCCCTCTCGTAATTTCCCGCCTCGCCGCAGCCCCCCGGGTTTTGCGGCGTCGCAGGCAGCGACCTCAGGGCTGGGCCGGAGCCGAGAGCTCCTCCAACGAGGCGGCCAGCGGTAGACGAACATCAGGCGCCAATGGCGCAACGGGCGAATAGCTCAGTGGTAGAGCTTCGGCTTTACACGCCGCGGGTCGCAGGTTCAATCCCTGCTTCGCCCACCGGGGCGCAGCCCGGTAAGCCCGGTAGCGGGCATCGCGCGTCGACGGCAACGCCAAAGACGGACGATTCGAGACGATAGAATCGACGATAGAATCGAGAAGAGAGATAGACTGGAGCGGTAGTTCAGTTGGTTAGAACGCTGGCCTGTCAAGCCAGAGGTCGCGGGTTCAAGTCCCGTCCGCTCCGCCAGAAAGAGCCGTTCATGCAGTGTGCCTGCATGAGCGGCTCTTTCGCGTTTTGCCTGGGGGGGGGCGTCGCTGGGGAGCGAGGCTCGGCCACCAGCCCCTCAGCTCGACTGCAGGCTCGTAGCGTAGATCTGCAGCGCGTCTTCGCCGCTGGGATCGCGGACGGTGGCCAGGCGAACCAGGGAGCGGCGGCCGGCCCAGCGGGCGACGTGTTCGTCGACTCGCACGTGGCAGCCGGGGCCGACTTGCAGCAGGGTCAGCAGGTCGAGTCCGGGGTGTTCACCGACTATCTCTGCGCCGGGATGCTGCCAAGCGACGACGGCCGCGCGGATCTCGAGGCGCGGCTCGGGGATTCGGCCGAGTTCGCCGTTCATCGCCGCGAGACTGTCGAGCAGGTGATGGACGGCGCCGCGTTCGTCGCCGCTGGTGTCGAAGCGGATCTCAAGGTGCGGGCCGGCGGGGCCGATGATCACCGCGCCGAGGTCGCGCAGCTGTGCAAGCTCCGCGGCGAGCACGTGGTTGCCGATCTCTTCGACCGCGCGTGGGCCGTACGTCACGCCGGTGGTGCAGCTCTGGCGGATCTCGACGAGCGCGCGCAGACACGGCATGTGTCGTTTCGGTGTCTGGCTCGCGAGCCGGTCGATGACCGGTCCGTTCGCGCTGCGTCGCCGCAGGCGTGCGCTCGACGGCGGCCGCAAGCCCAGATTGCCGGCGAAGGCCTCGCCGCCAAAGACCGCGGGCATCTTGCGCCGCCAGGCCAGCCGCAGCCGATGTAGCTCGTCGCGGGCGGCGCGCGCCGACGACGGCCGCATCTCGGGGTCCTTGGCCAGAAGTCGGCTGACCCACAACTCGAAGCCGTCCGGCAGCTTTTTGCCCGGCAGCCGCTCGGAGAGGCGTGGCGGCTCGCTGAGAAGCTGGTGATGGCACAGCTCCAGCGGCGTCTTGCCCTCGAAAGGCGGGTCGCCGCTAAGCAGCTCGTACGCGACGCAGCCAAGCAGATACAGATCGGTGCGCGGGTCCACCCGAACGCCACGCACCTGCTCGGGGCTCATGTAGGCCGGCGTGCCGATGACGCCGCAGTCGCCGCCGTCATCGGCGAGGTCGCCTGGCGCCTGGGCGATGCCAAAGTCGACCAGCTTGCAGGCTCCCGGGGCGCTCCCCGACCGCAGCATGATGTTCTCGGGCTTGACGTCACAGTGGACGACGCCGGCTGCGTGGCACGCGGCCAACGCGTCGAGTAGGTTCTCGAGGATCTTCAGGCCGGTGACGACGTCGAGGGGGTTGTTGGTCCGCAAGATGTACTCGCGCACGCTCTCGCCGTCGACCAACTCCATGTCGATCAGCAGCATTCCGTCGAGCGTGCGACCGTAGCGGTTCACGCCCACCACGCCTGGGTGTTGGATGTCCGAGAGCAGGCGGGCCTCGCGCAGGAAACGCGTCGCGCTCGCCGCGTGACTGGCGTGGTCGGCGTTGAGGACCTTGAGGGCGACCTCTTGATTGGCGATGCGATCCCAGGCGCGCAGCACCGTGCCCATGCCGCCCACGCCGATTTGATTGATGATTTCGTACCGGCTGTCGATCTCGTCGCCGGGGAGTCCGTGGAAGGACTCGACCAGGCGCAGCTCGCTGCCGTCGTCGGGGCAGGTCCGCCGTCGCCCCCGCCAGTGGCGGCCACAAGTGCGGCAATACAGCAGATCTTGGCGAGGCGCGTCGGGCCGTTGGCCGTCCTGCTTCAGATCGTTGGCCGCCTCCATTGCTGCCTGCCATCCTCTCGGCGCGGACCGCTGTCGCGCCGCCGCTTGACAAATCTGGCCAGAAGCCGGCCGGGCCGGTCATGGATCTTCAATATACCCAGCTAGTTGCGCCATCGCTTGTCCCACCCATGACGAAGGTAGATGGGGATGCGTTGCTGGGCAAAAAAATGGCCGCTTCTGCCGCAGCGGTCCCGCCGCCGGACCCTCTGGAGCCTGGGACGTGGCCCCAACCGCGACGGTTTACTTCGCGCCAGCGCTGCGCTAAGGACCGCCCGCAGTCACCGAGACCATCGTGTGTCCCAGCGACTGCAACCACAGGAGGCCGACTTAGATGCGCATCGTGGTGACCAACGACGACGGCGTGCACGCCCCTGGCATCGCGTTGCTGGCCCGCGCGGCTGCTGCCTACGGCCAGGTCTGGGTCGTCGCACCTGACGTCGAACGCAGCGCCGTGGCCCAGGCGATCACCTTGAATGGACCGTTGCGTCTGCGCAGCGTCCGGCCAGGCTGGATCGCATGCGACGGTACGCCGACCGACTGCATCCACCTCGCCATCAATCAGATGAAGCTCGCGCCCGACGTGATCCTCTCTGGCGTCAACCCGGGCCCGAATCTCGCCAACGACGTCCTCTACTCGGGCACGGTGGCCGCCGCCATGGAGGGCGCCCGCTGGGCCATCCCCAGCGTCGCGATCTCGCACTGCGCGAGCGGCGAGGACCTGCTCGAAGATCTGGCGCCGCTGCTGCCGGGGCTGCTCGCCGCGCTGATGCCGATGGTGCGGTCGCGGCCCATCGCCTTCAACGTCAACTTGCCCTCGGTCGCGCTCGGTCCCTGGCGCGGTATGCAGGTCACTCGGCTGGGGCGGCGCTACTATTCGAACGAAGTTCACGAGCGCACGGACCCGCGCGGGCGACCCTACTATTGGATCGGCGGCGACCACGTGACCATGCCCGACATTGCCGGCAGTGACTGCAACGCCGTGCGGGACGGCCTCGTCAGCGTCACACCCCTCGCCGACGACATCACCCGCTACGACGCCATGACGGACATCCACGCTGCCCTCGTCGGCCCGGCCACTGAGCTCAGCGTCGTCGCGGCCGCGCCCGACCACCCCCACCCAGCGCTTGCGGACCACCGCGCCCGCGCCGCCGATCACGCATCGGCCGCCGCGGGTTCGCCTGACGGCAGGTCGAACGGCGCGATCTGGCCGCCGCAAGTCACCACCAAGGAGTCGTCATGAACGCCAACGAAGCCCAAGCCCTGATTCGCGATGTGGCCGATTTCCCTGTACCCGGGGTGGTCTTCAAGGACATCTCGCCGCTT
>CALGHC010000167.1 GCA_937915965.1 uncultured Myxococcales bacterium | reverse complement strand
CGACGTGCCCGACGTGCCCGACGTGCCCGACGTGCCCGACGTGCCCGACGTGCCCAACGAGCGCGCAACCGCGTGGATGCGTATCGTTAATCCGATGGGAATGCACGCCAGACCCGCCGGGCGTTTCGTGAAGGTCGTACAAGGGCACGACGCCCGGGTGCGCGTGCGCTGTGAAGGCAACGAGGTCGATGGCGCGTCGATACTTTCTCTGCTGATGCTCGAGGCCGCCTGCGGCAAGACCCTTGAGGTCCAGGCCAACGGGCCGGACGCCCGGGCGCTGATCGAGGCGCTCGGGGCGCTGGTCCGCAGCGGCTTCGAGGACGCCGGATCGACGGACAGCGAGGGTGCCCGTGGTTGAGGTCCTCAAGGGCACTCCCGCTTCGCCCGGGCGAGCCAGCGGGGTGGTTGAGCACCACGAAGGCCCGCAGCGGCGACGACCCCGTCGGCGCATACACCCGACCGAGGTAGCCACCGAGCGAGCCCGTTTCGACGGCGCCATCGCCAACGTAGTTGACGTCTTGGATGCCAGCGAAGACCACTTGGGCGGTGGCCGTGGGGCGGCCCACCGCGCCCTCGCCAGCGCGCTGGTGGAGACCCACCGAGCCTTACTCGTCGACCCCCTGCTGATCGACGCAGTGCGCAGCCGGATCGGCGAGCGCCGGTTGTGCGCGGAGTGGGCGCTCAAGCAGGTATTGGACGACCTGCGCTGCGACTTCGAGTCCCTCGACCGACCTGCGCTGCGCGACTGGTGGCGCGATGTCGAGGGCCTCGCGGCGACGCTCTTTGATGCGCTCTGCGACGGCGGCGTCGACTCCACCTGGTCGACGCGCCAGGGTGCGGTCATCGTCGCTCGCCAGGTTACCGTGACCGACGTGATCGCTTTCGATCGTGCCGCAGTTTCTGCCCTGGTGCTCGAAGAGGGGTCGTTGACCTCCCATGTCGCCGTGCTGTGCCGCTCGGCCGGGCTGCCCGCGGTCGTCGGCGTGGCAGGCGCGCGCGAGCGCATCGAGGCAGGGGCGTGGGTTGAGGTGGACGGCGACACAGGCGCGGTCCGGCTCCGAACTGAAGGGGACAGCGCGCCGAAAGCGGCAACCCCGCAGGCGCGTCTTGCGCTGGACCACGCCCACTCCGGCACAGAATGGACCCGCGACGGGCAGCCCATCACGCTGAGAGCCAACCTCGACCTGCGGCTCGATGCCGCCTTCGCAATCACCCATGGGGTGCGCGGTGTTGGCCTCCTGCGCTCCTGCTACCACTACCTGGGCCGACGCGACCTGCCGGGGGTCGACGAGTTGGCCGCGCTGTACGGGGAGGTAGTCGCCGACTTCGCTCCTGACCCGGTGACGATCCGCCTGCTCGATCTCGGTGGCCCATTTGGCTCCAACGAGCTGCCGGATGGGCTGCATGGGCTCGGCGACAGTCGGGGCGTGCGCCTGTTGGCCAGCCACCCGGAGATCTACGAGACCCAGGTTCGGGCGATGTGGCGAGCGGCAACTGCTGGCCGGCTGCGGATCCTGGTGCCGTTTGTCAGCGACGCGGGAGAGATCGCCGCCGTTCGCACGCTCCTCGCAGATTGCAAGGACGTCCTGACGCCAGCCGAGCGGGCGAACACGACGGTCGAGGTCGGGGCAATGATCGAGTTGCCCGCCGCCGTGATGCTCGTTGAAGAGATCGCCGAAGCGGTGGACTTCCTCGCGATCGGCAGCAATGACTTGACGCACCACCTGCTCGCCATCTCGCGCGATCAGCCGGGCGCGCGTCACGACCAAGCCCCGCACGCTTCGCTGCTTGAGTCGATCCGGCGAGTGGTCGCGGCAGGAAAGGAACGCGGCATCGACGTCTGCCTGTGCGGCGAGCTCGCCTCGGACCCACGCGCGACGGAGCTTCTGCTGCGCACTGGCCTGCGCGAGCTGTCGATGGCACCGCGCCTCGCCCCACAGGTGCGCGCCGCGATCGCAGCCTCGAGCGCGCTCGGCGACATCCAATCGTAGCGTCAGGTTCGTGAATGGAGCGGCGGCAGCGGGGCAGACCGTCGAGATTGTTGCTCACCGGCCGTTCATCGAGATACTGGTACCGGTGAAGGCCTCGCCAACCAGCGTCTGTGTCCGCTGCGCGCCAGCCGTCGTCTATCTGGTGGCCATCGCGTGTTCGTCGGGGTGCGGAAGCGCGCCGCCCAAACGCAGCGGGATTGACCAGATGGTGTTCGTTGAGGACGAAGCATACGAGGGCATCGGTCCACCTGACCCGCAGCGCCGCGGACGAGAGCCGACCGAGGCTCCGACGCCCTCGCATCTCCAACCTGCCCGCTGCGCCAACGATCGCGAACTCCCTTCCCAGAGCGTTGGATCGGCCAACGGTGGGCGCTTGGTGGGCGGCTGCCAGATCCCGCCGCGAGGACCCGGCTACGCGTCACGCAGCGCAAACCGATGGGGCACCGACGAGACCGTGGCTTTGCTGCAGTGGGCCGCCGCCCGGGTCGCTGCGGCTCGTCCTGGCACGGTGCCGGTCGTCATCCGCGACCTGTCGCGCAAGGGCGGCGGGCGCCTGCGGCCGCACCGATCCCACCAAAGTGGCCGTGACGCCGACGTCGGATACTTCGCCAGGAACAACACGGCGCTCACTGGTTTCGTCGAGATGGGCCCAGGCAACATCGACCTCGACAAGACGTGGCTGCTGATCGAGGCGCTCCTGTCGACCGGTCGTGTAAAGTACATCTTTGTCGACTACGAGTTACAAGCGCTACTGGTGCAGTGGCTCGAGGATCTTGACGCCAACCGGACGGTACTCGGGCGGCTCTTCCAGTATCCGGCCGGACCGGGCGTGGCACGCGGCGTGATTCGTCACGCCCGAGGGCACCGCGATCACTTCCACGTGAGGTTTTCTTGCAGCGCGGCTGACGACGAGGCCTGCGAGGATTGAGCCCGAGCGCGGCGCGAACGTGAGTACGTCGGTCAACGCGATGGGTCGACAAATGGCTGGCGATGCCGACGCCAACCGACAAGAAGCTGGAGACGCTGGTCACCGATGTCGACCGGCGCGGGCCAGGTGCCAACTCCATGCCATGCCACGGTCCAGCGCGCGGTCAGCCACCAACCCGTCGGCCGCAGCAGCGACGTCATCGGCCAATCAATGCCGGCGCCAAGTGACGGCGAGGGCGCCCAATGGACGAGCCGGGACCCGCTTTGGCGGACGGCGGCGACGGCGCTGGCATCGGTGGTTGCGAAGCGGGCCACACCAAGGCCGGCGATGAGGTGAACCCCTGCGGCCAGCCGGGCAAGTACGCTGGGGTCGAGCAGGTAGAGGAAGCCCGGATGCGCGGCGATCTGGAGGCCCATCTCATGACGTGAGGATGTGGCCCTCAGCGCCGCGTCCCACGCGACCTCAAGGTCAACGATCGTGAGAAGCGTCGCCGCACGCAGCCCGATCCGGAGGTCGAGTCCCGGCGACGCGAGGCCGCTGTGCGCACCCCCAGCCAGTGACGCGCCCGCACCGAATAGGACCCCAAAGTGGCCGCCGTCAAACGCCCGAACACGGGGCGTCTCCGGTACGACTGCTGTAGGCTCGGAGGGTGAGGGAGCGGCGGTGGCGATCGGAACCCCGAGCACAGACGGAGCCCCGAGCAAGGAGATGGCAGCCGCGAGCCACACCGCGCACCATGGGACGGCATGCACGTAGAATGCCCGCTCATTCACGGAGGGGCCTCAGCAGCCTTGGCTCGCAGACCATGACCTGGCACGCGCAAGGCCCGAACCTGAGCGGCGAAATCGAATCGCGGGGCGTGTTCGGCGGTGTGGCAAGTGCGGCACACGGGCTTGCCAGGCCGAGCCGTCAGGTGCGCCGTCTGCGGCGACCCGACATGGGTGGAGCCTGGCCCGTGGCACGCCTCGCATTGCACGTCGACGAACGCGGTGAGATTGCTGATGGCGCTGCCGCCGGGCTTGCCGAAGCCGGTCACATGGCAGGGTACACAGTCCAGGTCGCGGGTCTTGCCAACCACTTCCAGGGTCTTCCATGCCCGATAGTGGGGGTCTTCCGCGACGAAGCCGCGAGTCTCGCTGTGACAGCCCATGCATGCGGCACCGCCCACGTATGCGGCTTCGCCGGGCCGTGCCGGCAGCGGCGGGGCGGCGTGGGTCTCCGCCAACTTGGCGACTTGCGCGTCGTACCTGGCAACCAGCTCGGCCATGGCGGTGTCGACGGTGTTCGACCAGGGCAGATCGACGGCGCGGTACGCGGCAAGCGATCCGCGCGGCAAGGAGCGATCGCCAATGGCCAGGGCGCGAGCCCGGCGCGCGCGCAGGTCCTCCAGCTGGCGACGGTAGAACGACAAAGCGAGCCGCGTGGAGACACCGTGGGCGGTGCGCAGGCGCTCGATCTCGCTGTCAGCGGCGGCGATCCGACCGTCAAGAACCGCCACTGCGTCAGGCAGCCACTCGGGCACGTCGTGCCAGCGGCCGGTACGCTCGCCGTTGCGCGCCAACGTCACGGTAGCGACCCACGCGCCGTGTCGGGTCGCCTGTACCAGCAGCGTTCGACCCTCGCGAACCGGGTCCAGGTCTGGCTCGATCCGGTCGGGCACGCCGCCAACCACGATGGCGTCGATGCCGGCGACCGCCCGAGCCAGGCGCCGCGATCCGCGCAACCCCAGGTTGCTCAGTACGACGACGATGTCGGCGCCATCGGCGCGCAGCGCCTCGACCTGGGCGCGCACCGCGGCGTGGCTGTCGGCAGCCGACTTCGCCCCAGAGTCGGCTGCTGTGTAGCCAACCTTCGCTCCGCTTGCCGTCGTGATCAGAACGCGGCTCTGGGCGCGCGCGATGCCGCCCTTGTCACCCGACGCTAGTACGGGCCAGGGCGCTTTCGCTATCAGGCCGCGCGCAGTCTCGCCATTCGTCAGGTCGGCGCTCGCGAGGGCGGCGGCTGTGAGTTGAAGGCGCGCGAGCCCCTGGGCGAAGGTCTGCTGCCGCAGCGTGTCCTGTGCGGCGCGTCCGGCGGCCGCAGCATGGTCGCCGGCAAATAGAGGGCCGGCGTGGACCAGATGAACCGAATCGTCGCTGGCACGCAACTTGTTTAGATACCAAGAGATTCGCTCGATTCCGCCGCGCTGCAGGTCGATCGTGCAGCCGCAGGGCGCGAGCACCGCCTGCCAGTCAGTGAGGGCAACAAGCGTGACATGGGGCAAGGCGTAGAGCCCGTCGGCGCGGGCCGCATCGCCGCCAGGTGGCGAAGCCGGGGGCCGGGCTTGCGGGGACCGACGCGCACAGCAGTTGAAGGCCAGCAAGCTGACCGAAGCCAGCGCGGCGAGCAGCACGGTGGCGCGGCGGCGCGCTTCATTCGCGCGCATCAACGCTTGATAACCGCGTTGGTGTGACCATAGATCTTGGCCGGAGGCAGGCCACAGCGGGCCTTGGACCGGCTGGGGTAGACTTCGACGATCGAGAAGCTGCTACCCCGCAGACCGCTGATGCTGCCTTTCTGGCCTTTCTTCACGCCCTTGTTGTCGCCGCAACTCAGGATCAGCAACGAGCCCGAGCCGAGATTCCTCGCGTCCACCACGTTGCAGCCGATGTCCGAAACCTTCTCGACACAGCGGCCGCCGCGCATCACCTCGCCGGCGGCGCAGCTCGGCCGCACGCGCTTCTTGACGCAGCTTCCCGTCGAGCGCGAGCACACCTCGTCGCTATCGCATCTCACGCCCTCGCATTTGTCGTTGCGCTCGCGCACGCACTCGTTCTTGTCGGCGTCGCAGGTGGTTCCGTCGGCGCAGCCGCCACCGCAGGGCTTTTCGACGCAGCGCCCATCTATGCAATCTTGTTTGTCGCCGCATTCGGCGCACGCGTTGCCGCCGAAATCGACCTCGACGGCGTACTGACCCTTGCCGTGCTTGGCACGAAAGCGGACCAGGTAGCGCATCTCCGCCTCAACGGGGAATTGGAACTTCAACGTGCCGCTGGTCGCCGGAAACGGCTTCTCGATGACGACGTCGCCGACCTCGGTGAAGACAGTGATGAATCCCGCGATCGTCGACTCTTCCCACTTGCCCACGGAGACGCGGATTTCGACGTCGCCAGTTCGGTCGGGAGCGAAGAATCGCCAGTCTTCCCTGTCACCGATGCCGGCGTTCAGACGGTCTTCGGTCGGACCGGTGCGTGCGAACGGCCGGGCCCGCGTGCGCACCTGGTCGCCGTCGGGATCCTTGAGACTTTGGCCGCTGCATGCCGCCACGGTGACCAAGAGGGCGACCACGGGCAACGCCAACGGCAGACCGGCGGGGCCCGCTCGCTGGGGGACGGTGGGAGCAAGGGAACTGGTTCCTCAGTGCGCTTCTCATCGTGGTCGACCTGCTTATCTGCTTGTGCGTCGGTTCGGTTCGGGACGGCTGGGGCCGTCTGGGCTGGCCGCCACCGAGGCGGCGCCACGGTGGCACGAGCCCGGCGACCGACTGGAATCCTTGCGGTTCCGCGATGCTGCCGCCTCCTGGCGACGTGGCCGCACGTTAGACTGCCGACGGGAGGGGGTCAAGTGAATGGCCCAGCCCGCGGCGCCCGCCCCGACCGACTGACGAGCCGCGGAGTGGGCGCCACGAATACCATCGGCGGTCGCAAATGGTGAGCCGCCGCGTTGCTCGCGTGCCGACGAAGTGTGATGCTGCCGGCCGCGCTTCGCCGGGAGTAGCTGCAGCCAAAGCGGGCGAAGAACCGTGCCCCAGGAGCCATTCGATGAGTCGGACCGAGGTCGATTCGACAACCCAGTTGCTCTTCGCGACCGCCAACGCCGGCAAGCTCGCCGAGCTCGAGGCGATGTGCGCGCCGCTGGGCCTGATCGTCGCGAGCGTCGGCGATCACCTGCGCGCCCAGGGAGACGCCGAATTTGAGGTCGAAGAGGATGGCGACACATTCCTCGCCAACGCCCTGAAGAAGGCTGCGGCTGCCTACCACCTCACCGGCCTGTCGGTCATCTCAGACGATTCCGGACTGTCGGTCGACGCGCTGGGAGGTGCGCCCGGGGTGCACAGCGCTCGTTTCTCAGGCGAGGACGCCAGCGACGACCGCAACTGTGAGCTCTTGCTCGAGCGCCTCGCCGGGGCTGGTCCCGACCGGCGTGGCGCTGCGTTTCACTGCACGCTGGTGCTGTGCGGACCAATCGCCAACGGCGAGGACGCGGGGCGCCTCGATGACGGCACCCCCTGGCGTGCGTTCGTCGGCACCGTGAGGGGCGAGATCCTCAGCGAGCGTCGCGGAGACGGCGGCTTTGGCTACGACCCGCTGTTCTACTCCCCCGAGCTGGGAGCCGCATTTGGCGACGCAGATCGTGCAGCCAAGGCGCGCGTCTCGCATCGCGGCCGCGCGTTCGCCCGGCTGGGCGCGTACCTGACGGCCCGGTCGCGCCTCTCGGCAAAGGAGCCGTTGCCGCTCTTTGTGAGGCCGGTCGGCCTCGAGGCGCTTGGTCATGCCCTGGCGGCGACCTTCGAATCCAACCTGCGCCACGCCGACCGAGCCCTGGAAGCGACCGTCCGACGCGACCACCGCCTGGGCAGCAAGGAGCGCGGGGCCGTCGTCGAGGTCTTCTTTCACGCGATTCGGCGACTGGGGTTCCTGCAGCTGGCTGGAATCGCCCTGCAGGGCGGGCCGCGACCCGAATCCCCGCCCGATCCTCGCGATCTGCGGCCTCGCGACGCTCGGGTCGTCGCGGCGCTGGCTCTCGCCAGCGTCGACCCGTACGGTCGACCCTGCGACGGCAAAGACGGCAGCGCGTTGCACAGTCTGGTGAGCCGCAACCCGGACCTCGCCAGCCGAATGCCCGCGACACCCCATCAGCTGGCCAAGGCACTGCGCACAGCACGGCACGTCGCTGCCGAGGTCACGGGGCCTGCTGGACTCGCCCTTCGCCTTGGTTGCCCCCTTGAACTCGTCGAAGCCTGTGCGCCGACGGATCAGCCGGACCTGGAGCGGGCGTTGACGTACCAGAATCGGCGCGGACCACTAACGTTGCGTGCCAACGCGCTGCGATGTGACCGCGAACTGGTACGCAAACGTCTCGGCGAGGCTGAGCTCGAGCTGCTGGACGTGCCGGGTCTCGACGACGCGCTGCTTTGCCTTGAGCACGCGCCATTGACGGGCCTATCGGCATTCGACGAGGGTCTCTTCGAGGTACAAGACGCCGGTAGCCAGTCGATCGTCGCGATGGTCGCCGCTTCGCCCGGCGAGACCATCGCAGATTGGTGCGCAGGCGCGGGCGGCAAGACCCTCGCCCTGGCCGCGGCGATGCGAAACCGCGGTAGGCTGTTCGCCTGCGACGTCCATGACCGGAGACTCGCTGAGTGCCAGCGGCGACTGCGACGCGCTGGCGTTCACAACACGACGACTCGCCATCTCACGGATGATGACCGCGAAGACGAAACCATGCCGTTCTTCGACGCCGTCCTGGTCGACGCGCCCTGCTCGGGCACAGGCGCGCTGCGCCGCAACCCGGAGCTGCGCTGGCACCTCGACGCGCAGTGGCTGGCACGCTTTCCCGATCTTCAGTTGGCGATCTTGCGGCGGGCGGCTGCTCGAGTCCGCGCCGGCGGGCGCCTGATCTATGCGACCTGTTCGATCCTGCCAGCCGAGAACGAAGGCGTCGTCCGCCGCTTCCTGGACGAGGCCAGGAACTTCTCCTTTTCCGACGAGAAACGCATGGGACCAGCCGACCCGGCGCTGCTGCGGACGTTCCCCCTTGCGCAGATCGGCCCGGACGGCTTCTACTGCGCCGTCCTGCGACGCGGCGAAGACGACGCGCAGGCGAGCGAGACGACCTCATGAGAAGCCCATCAGACCCCCAGCCTCCCTCCCCGACGTACGCCGAGGATGACGACCACGACGCTGAACAGGAGGCGCCGTGGGTCCCTGCCGAGGGCTTTCGCGCCGGCTTTGTCACCCTCTCCGGCCAGCCCAATGTGGGCAAGTCGACTCTGATGAACGCCCTGGTGGGGGAGAAGCTGGCGATCGTCAGCCCCAAGCCCCAGACCACGCGTGATCAGATCCGCGGGATCCTCACCGACGACGAATCGCAGATCGTCTTCGTCGACACGCCTGGCGTCCATCGCGCCCGCGACCCGCTCAACCGGGCGCTGGTCGGTACAGCGATGGAGGCGCTTGAGTCGGTCGATCTGGTCGTGCTCGTCGTCGATGCGCCCTGGGTGTGGCGCAACGTCCAAAAGTTTGAGCGCAACGCCGCGCGACACCGACCTGACCCCGAGGCGGAGGCGATGGCGGCGCGAGCGAGAGAGCGAGCCGTGCAGGCGGCGAACGAAGACGCCGGCGCGCTGGACGAGGACGCCCTGGTTCTAGATGACGAGATCGCGACCGCCGAGGCGGAAGCGTCTGGCGACGGCGCGGAGATTGCGGAGCCGGACGGAGAGTCGGATCTCGAGGCGACCGGCGAGGGCGAGCGCCTCGAGCTGGACCCGCGCATCCTGCCTGGCGATCGGGCGATGATCCGCAGGCTTGCTGCCGGACGGAGGCCTTGGCTTGTCGCGCTGAACAAGATCGACGTGTGCAAACCCTCCTGGTTGCTGCCCTCGATGGACGCCTACGGCCACGCTCCTGGAGTCGGCGCGGTGGTTCCCGTCTCAGCGGTCACCGGCGAAGGCTTCGATGTGCTGCTCGACGCGATCCGCGGCCACCTGCCGGAAGCGCCGCCATGCTACGCTGAGGACGAGCTCACGGACCGATCGGCGCGCTTCCTGCTGTCAGAGTTGGTGCGCGAGCAGATCTTTCTGACCATCCACAAAGAGGTCCCATACGGGGTTGCCGTCGAGATCGAGCACCTGGAGGAGAGCCCCGATCTGGTGCGGGTCTTCGCGATCGTGTACGTGGAGAAGGTCAGCCAGCGCGGCATCCTTCTCGGCAAGGGTGGCGAGCGCATGAAGGCGATGGCCACGGGCGCACGGCTGGAGATGGAGAAGATGGTCCGCCGCAAGGTCTTCCTCGAAGTCCATGTCCGGGTGGCGGCCGACTGGAGCGAAAAGGATTTGATGTTGCGCCGCTTTGGCTACGGTCGGCGCTGAGTTGTTTGCCCGGCGCCCTGCGACCGTGCGGGCCGAAAGCGCCGCCTGCGGTCTTCCTGACCGGGCCACACCGAGACCAATTACTGACCGGTCGCGGAATCTGCAATGATCGCGGCGCGACTGCTTCCCGGCAGCGCACCCCTGGCGAAACCGATTCCCGCCGAGAGAACCACCATGTCCTCCCTCGCCCCCCTCGTCGCCCTGGTCGGCCGCCCCAACGTCGGCAAGTCGACCCTCTTCAATCGCCTTGTGGGCGAGCGCCGCGCGATCGTTGAGGACACTCCAGGCGTGACGAGGGACCGCATCTACGGGCGCTTCGAGAACGCCGGGCGACACTACCGCCTGGTGGATACCGGCGGGTTTGTTGTGACTGACGCGGAGGGCGTCACCGAGCACGTGCGCGTGCAAGCCGAGATCGCCATCGCCGAGGCCGACGTGATCGTTTGGCTCGGCGACGCGCGCGCCGATGTGACGGTAGCCGACGAGGAGGTTGGCAGCGTGCTGCGCAAGGCGCTCGCGCCGGTGCTCCTGGTGATCAACAAGTGCGACACCTACGAGCTGGAGGTAGACGCGCTCTCCTTCTACTCGCTCGGATTCGAGACCCTGATCCCGATCTCGGCGGAGCACGGCCGCGGGATGCTCGACCTGGTTGAGGGCATCGAGGCGGCCCTTGAGGCCTGCGGCAAGCTGCCCGCCGTCGACGATGTGGGCCTGGACCCAGAATATGACCCAGAGGGCCTCGGCGTGAGGGTCTCGCCCGAGGAGGGCGCCCTTGAAGATGGCGGCGTCGTCGCGGCGGCCGTGCGCGACTTCGGCGTCGTGTCGCGGATTCGACTGGCGGTGGTGGGCCGGCCGAATGTCGGCAAGTCAACCCTGGTCAACCGCCTCATCGGCCAGGAGCGCGTACTGTCGAGCCCGGTCCCCGGCACGACCCGCGACGCAATCGACGTGGACCTCGACATCGGCGACGGCCGCTACACGCTGATCGACACGGCCGGTCTGCGCCGCAAGGCGCGGATCCAGCAGAAGATCGAACAATACGCGGTCAGCCAGGCGGTACGCGCGATCGAGCGCAGCCACGTCGCGTTGCTTCTCATCGACGCCAACCTCGACCTGGCCGACCAGGACGCCCGGATCGCCAACCTGATCGAGCGGCGCGGTCGCGCTTGCGTGATCGTCGTCAACAAATGGGACACGATCGACAAAGACACTGGCACCATGCGTGGTTACGAGCTCGACCTCGTCGAACGAATGCCCGCGCTTCGGGGGACGCCAATGGTCTTCCTCAGCGCCCTGACAGGCTCCCGCGTCGACAAGCTGATGGCCGCGGTCGAGGTCGCGTACGCCGCATTCGACAAGCGCCTCCCGACCGGTCAGCTCAACCGATTTCTCGTCGAAGTTCAGGAGCGGCACCAGCCTCCTCTGGTCCAAGGCAAGCGCCTCAAGATCTACTACGGCGCCCAGATACGTGCCCGGCCGCCGCGCATCGCGCTTGTCTGCAACTCCCAGCGTTCCGTGACGGACAACTGGACGCGGTTCTTGACCAATCAGCTGCGCGAGGCCTTCGACTTGTGGGGCACGCCGATCCGCCTGGATTGGAAGCGCAAAGCGGCCCGACGACGTCGCGCGCGGCTGTCTCTTCCCGACGGAAACGAAGTGCTCGAGATGCCCGACGAGGATTTCGAGTACGCGCTGCCGGGCGACGAGGTCGATGACGAGGACGGCGCCCGCGAGGTCACGCCCGACATGGACTGGGACGATGACCTGAGTGACGACTGGGACGAAGTGGTCATCGCAGCAACGAACGTCGGCGAGGACGACGATGACGATGACGACGACGATGGCGACGACCGCGACGGCGACGGCGACGACGACGACGACAACCACGACGGGTGAACGGGAGCAGCGATGCTGACGGCGCTTCGACTGCGCAACTTCGCGATTGTCGACGAGCTTGAGCTGGAATTCGGCGCGGGGCTGACGGCGATCACGGGTGAGACGGGGGCCGGCAAGTCGGTGCTGATCGACGCCCTCGGGCTGATATTGGGCGGCCGCGGTAGCGAACGCGCGATCCGAGGCGGCGCTGAATGTGCGGAGATCGAGGCGCGCTTCGACGAGGTGAGTCACCCGGCAGTGCTGGCTGCCCTCGATGAGCGCGGCCTGGGCCTTGATGGCGGTGCCCTCATCGTCCGTCGGGTGATCGCCCGCAATGCCTCACAGCGTCGCGTCTATATCGCGAACCGGCTCGCCACCCAGGCCGATCTACGGGCGATCGTGGCGCCGTTGGTCGATCTCAGCTCGCAGCACGCCCACCATGGGCTGTTGCAACGGCGCAACCACCTCGACGTGGTCGATCGATTCGCCGGGCTGACCGCCGAACGCGAGGCCTTCAGCGCGGCGTGGCACGGCTGGAGGACCGACAGCGACCGACTTGCTGCGCTCGAAGGGGCACGGCGCGAGCGAACCGAACGGCGCGATTGGTTGGGGTTCGTCGCACGCGAGCTTCGCGAGGCGCAGCTGGTTGCGGGCGAAGCGCGGGACCTGACCGCTGAGCTGCGCAAGGCCCAGGCCGCCGAAGATCTGATCCGAGCCTGCCTGTCGGCCAGCGCGGCCCTCGCCGATGACGACGGCGTCGGCGATCGGCTCGGCGCCACAGTGTCGTCGCTTTCGCGTTTGGAACGCTTCGACTCGGACCTCGTGCCACTTGTTGGGCGAGCCCGCGACCTGCAGGCCTGGAGCTGTGAGCTCGCTGCCGACCTGAGCCGCTATGCCGAATCGCTCGATCTAGACCAGGGACGCCAGCAGGAGATCTCCAAGCGACTCGGTGACCTCCATGATCTGCTTCGCAAATACGGCGGGAGCGAAGAGGCCGCGCTCGAACGGCTGGCAGAGGTTGAAGCCGAGCTGGGACGCGGCGACGCGGACGATCGCGAGCTGGAGCTGCTGCAGAACGAGCTGCCCAGCCAGACCGCTGATCTGCACGCCCGAGGCGAGGTTCTCCACCAGGGACGCGTGGCAGCGGTCGGTCGCCTCGGGACCGAAGTCGACGTGATCTTGCACGCGCTCGGCATGACGGGGGCGTCATTCGCGACGGATATCAGCCGCCGTGGAGGCGACCCGGGACCAGCCGGTCTGGACAACGCTCGATTCCTGCTCGCCGCCAACACTGGAGAATCCAGGGCGCCGCTCGAAGAGGTTGCGTCGGGGGGCGAACTGTCACGGGTCCTGCTGGCGATCAAGCGCGCTAGCGTCGACATCGATCCAGTGCCGACCTGCCTCTACGACGAGGTCGATGCGGGCCTGTCGGGTTCGGTCGGCAGCGTCCTGGGGCGTTACCTCGCCGAGCTTGGTCGGCGCCAGCAGGTGATCGTGATCTCTCACCTGCCGCAAGTGGCCGCCGCGGCGGACCGCCACCTCTCGGTGAGTAAAGAACACCGCGACGGCAGAACCATCTCCCAGGTGACCGAGTTGGACGCCGGAGGTCGAATCGACGAGCTCGCCAGAATGCTCGGTGCCGCCGACGGTAGCGACGGCGAGGCGGCAGCAACGGCCCGGGCCCACGCGCGCGCCCTGCTCGACGGCGGTGCCTGGACCGCCGATGGCGGCCAAGCTGGAGCCCCCCCCCGCCCTCCGAAGCGGCCGGGGTTCGGAGCGTCGTGACCTGCGCCTCCCGCGACAATGCGTCGTCAATAAACCAGTTTTCCGCATTTTCGCGTCTCGGAGCGGCCGCGACTGATGTGCAGTGACGTTGGTCCTTCGCCCGCGCCGAGCGAACTGCTACACTCGCGCGGTTCGAGCACCCCGGGAGCGCCCGATGTCTTGCCCATGCACGCCCCGAATCCTCGCCGTCCCCGACAGCCGTGACTGGCGCGCGCAGTTCGGTCGCTGCGCGAGCGCCGTCGCGCTCGTGCTCGCGCTCCTGACTGTGGGCAGCGCGGCTGGCTGCAGCAGCGACGAGGACCAGCCGCGGTTCGTGCAGGTGACCCAGCTGGGTGATACCTGGCGTGACGATCAGGCCTATCACGTCTGGGCGACGGTCCGAGCCCGTTCGGATATCGAGGCTGCGCGCCTGTACTTTGCGCGAGTCGACCAGCCGAACTTCACGCCCGTACAGATGCGACTCATCGACAACGACACCTGGCAGGCGGCGATACCGCCTCAGCCCCGCGGCACGACGGTGTTGTACTTCGTCTGGGCCAGGACCGGCGACGGCACGGACGGCAGTTGGCCCCAGACCGCGTCGCCAGCGCAGTACCTGCAGTTTCGCGTGCTGCGGCTCGACGAGATCCCGGAAACGCCGGCTGGTACGACGGGCGAGGATGGCCCGGACGTGATCGCCGACGCAGGCAACGAAGATGGCGGTGGATTCGACGCCGATGAAGACGCGAGCGAGGACGACACAGACGACGATGGCGATGGTTCCGAGCCCGTTGACGTAGAGGTGTCCGACGCCAGTGGCGACGGCAGCGATGCGACGGACAGCGGCCCATTGCTCGACACGATCGATGGCGGACCGCAGGACACCGGCAAGATCCAGGACAAGGACAAGGACGGCATCCTCGACGGCAATGACAACTGTCCGTCCAACAAGAACACCAATCAGCTCGACTCGGACGGCGACGGCGTAGGCGACGTCTGCGATCCGGACCTCGACAACGACGGGGTCGCCAACGCAGCCGACAACTGCAAGCTGGTTGCAAACTCCGACCAAGGCAACGTGGACGGCGACGCGCTGGGCGACGTGTGCGACAAGGACCTCGATGGCGACAAGATCGTCAACGCCGACGACAACTGTCCCTACGTGCCCAACGCAAATCAGAAGGACACAGACGGCGACGGCATCGGCGACGTGTGCGACCCCTTCACCGGCGAAGCGGACAAGGACCAGGACGGGGTCTTCGACGGCGACGACAACTGCGTCACGGTACCCAATCCCGGTCAGGCCGACCTCGACAGCGACGGCATGGGCGACGCCTGCGACAGTGACCTCGATGGCGATGGTGTCGGCAACAGCGGCGACAACTGCCCATTCCTTGCCAACCCCGGCCAGCAGGACACAGACGGCGATGGCATCGGCGACGCTTGCGATCCGAAGACCGACTTGGACGGCGACGGAATCGCGGACGATGAGGACAACTGCGTCAAGGCGCCGAACGCCGACCAGGCCGATCTCGACGAAGACGGCAGCGGCGACGCCTGCGATCAGGATCTGGACGGCGACGGAAAGCCCAACGGCTTCGACAACTGCCCGACCGTGCCCAACAACGACCAGACGGACACCGACGGCGACGGCAAGGGCGACGTGTGCGACGACGAGGTCGCTTGCGGCCCCGACGGCATGTGCCCCCCGGGTCAGCTCTGCTTCGAGCCGTTGTGCCTGACCCCTGCGAAGTGCTCGAGCCAGGCTGACTGTTCGCCTGGAACCTTCTGCTACAAGGGGCTGTGCGTGCCGCCGCAGGTGGTGCCCTCGGACTTCTGTACCCAGGACAACCAGTGCCCTGCGGGCTTTGTGTGCCAGCTGTCTCACTGTTCGCCGGAGGGCTGTCTGTACAACAGCGAGTGCCCCCAAGGGCTGCAGTGCATCCTCGGCGAGTGTCTGCCGGACACCCTGCCGATCAGCGGTTGCCAGTTCGACGAGCAGTGCGGCGACCAGGAACAGTGCCTCCAGGGCCTGTGTTTGCCAGCGTTCTGCAAAAAGGACAGCGAGTGCGCCAGCGACGAGCAGTGCTTCAAGGGATTTTGCATCCCGGGGATGATCCCGGCGATCGAGTGCGAGTCGAAGTCAGACTGCCCCAAGCTGCCCATCGGTGGCTTCGAGCTGACCTGCGCCGCTGGGGTCTGCATACCGGACCTGCCGCAGCTGCCGCCCCTGTGCACAACCGACGCGGACTGTGGCCCCAAGCAACAATGCCTCATCGCGGTCTGCGTGCCGAAGCAGTGCGACACGGCGGCGGACTGCAAGCCCAATCAAGGCTGCACGTTCGGCATCTGCCTCGCCAAGGACACGGCGCTGCCCCAACCCGGCCAGTGCCAATCCAAGGCCGACTGCGGCGACGGCGAGCAGTGCATCCAGACCGCGTGTGTGCCGCTGCCGTTCGGTGGTGGCGGCATGCCCGACCTGTGTGGACCGGGTGACACCTGCCCACCCGGCAAGCAGTGCCAGTTCGGAGTCATCTGCCTGTGAGCGACGACTGGCGGACAGCGCGCGCGACGCGGCGCGCTCGCTTCGAGGCGCCGCTGCTCGCGGCTGGCGATGACGAGCCCCCCTTGCAGTTGCGCGAGCTGGAGTTGGACGAGGCGTGTTTCGCTGGCGCCGACCTTTCCGACGCCGATCTCAGTCACTGCCGGCTGCGCATGGCTGATTTGCGCGGTGCGTTGCTGCGCGGCGCGCGCCTGAACTTCGCCGATCTGACCCTCGCGGACCTCTCAGGGACCGACCTGCGTGGCGCCGATCTCTCGGGAGCCGACCTGTCTGGCGCAGATCTGCGCGAGGCCCGACTCGATGGCGCCGATCTAAGCGACACCACGCTGGATTGGTGCCGCGTCGGCGGAACGCGTGGGCTGACCCCTGCGCAGCGGATGCACGCGACCGAAGGAGGCCGCATCCCGGGCCGAGCGGGCGAGGACGGAGAACCTGCTGCCGCGCTCGAGGCCCTCGCGCGCGGCCGCGCGGCCCACGCGGCGGGACGACCAGGCCAAGCCGAGGAAGCCTTCCGTACGGCGCTGGGTTGGGTGCCGGAATCGGACTCGGCCCGCTATGCGCTGGCGTGCGTCGCGCTTGACCGAGGCGACGCGGTCACGGCGCAGCGATGGCTCCTGGAAGCGCTCGCCGTCGACGCAGGGGCCGACCGAGCGCGCCTGGATCTCGCTCTAATTCTGTTTGCAGAGGGCGACCCCGCGAGGGCCGCGGCCGTCCTGGCGGTGGCCTGCGAGCGCTCAGACCGTTTCGGGGTTGCCTGCCAGGCGCTCTCGACGGCGATCGCTGCCGACGACAGAGAAGCATTGGGAGCGACCGCCCATGCGCTGCTCCCGCAAGCGCCGGGCCTCGCCTGGCTGCGAGCCAGCAAAAAGGCCACTACCGACGCACAGAGGCGCGCAGCGGGCCGGACCGCCGACAACGCCGGCGATACGGAGGCCATCCACGAGGACACCGCCGGTCACGAGGACACTGCCGGTCACGAGGACGCTGCCGGTCACGAGGACACTGCCGGTCACGAGGACGCTGGCAGCCGCGAGGACACCGCCAGCCGCCTCGGCGACGACGAGTGGGTGGCCGCAGAGCGCGACGATCTGTCCGAATTGCTGCGCGAAACGGACTTGCCGTTGTGGACCCTACACGCGGCAATCGCGCGAGCGATCACGATTGGCGCCCTCGACCTCGCGACGCTGGCTGAGCAGCGACTCACGCGGGTCGCACCTGAACATCGCCTTTGGGGGCTTGAACTGCGGCAACTTGAGGTCACCGCGCAGGCCTTCGAGGCGCTCGTCCGCACGCGGCGCAGGCACCTTGGCGAGGTACGCTCAGTGCGTTGGCTGGCGCTGGGTGTTCACGGACCGACCGCGCGGCTCGACTGCGAAGCTGGAACCTTCTTCGCCAAGCGATTCCTGGGAACCGGCCGGCCGGCAGCGAGCGTTGCATTCAGCCACCGTGTCCAGCGTGCCCTCGCCGACCGGGGCCTGTCGGTGCCGGTGCCGCTGGGCGACCGAGAAGGCGACGACGTCATGGTGTTCGGCAACGACCTGCTGGCGCTCTACCCCGAGCTCCCCGGCATATCGATCGCCGACATGGATCTGGAGGCGTCCGTAGCGGCGGAGATGGGCGCGCTGCTCGCCTCGATTCACGTCGCTGGGGAGGACGTCGCGGTTGCCGGCGGCCGCCCGGCCGCTGGCGTCCGCATTGGCTGCCGGATCTTGCGAAACGACGACCCGGTCGCCGCCTGGCGGCGCTTGCTCGGTCGCGACCCGAACTGCCTCGCCGTCATCGACCGCCACCCGCTGGCGGGCCGAATCGCCTCGCTGTTGCAGATCTGCGGCCGTCGCTTGCGCGCGCCCTTGCGCCACTGCCGGCCGGCGCTCGTGCACGGCGACTTCGGCCCCGGAAACGTGTTGCGCGACCGCAATGGCCCCGGATTCCATGTGGTCGATTGGGAGCTCGCCGACGTGGACGTCGCTGTCTGGGACCTCGCCAGGGCCGTCGACCGCGTGGCGGTGTGGTGGCCCGATCGACCCGGCGTCCCAGTCGAGGTTCGCGCGACGATCGTGCGAGCCATGGTGGCTGGCTACCACGACCGTCGTCCACTCCACGCCTTCGAGCGGGCCGCCCTGCCGGTATTGGTCGCCGCCAGCCGCGTCGATCTCGACACCTCGCTCATGCCGATGTGTGTACCAATCGAGCCGGCGATGGCCGAACCCTTGCTGCACCGCGCGCACTTGCGTCTGTCGCGCGCTGCCGCCGGTCTGCCGGAGATCGTCGACGCACTTGCGGATGCGATTGGGGCAGGCCCCTGAACGATCCGGCGACAGAACGGTCCGGGTCGGATTGGCTGACGGTGGCGGCGCCGCATTGGCGAACCGTTGGGTCGTGGTCTACCATCGCCGCCATGTCGGGAGTCTTCCGCGAGCGCCGCGCCCTCCTGCCGTTGAGCGTCGTGGCTATGCTCGCGATCTGGCAGGCGGCGACAGCAGACGCGGTGCAGCGCGGCAAGAGCGCTCCCAAGCCGAACGATCGCAGCGGCCCGGCTGCCCCGGCCGACGACGCGCCAGGTGCCGCCAAGGCGCCAACCGCCACACCCGATGCAGTGAAGCCGCCGGCGACGTCCGGGCGGACGGACCCTGGCAAGGCCGGCTCAGCGGCCGCACGTGCGCCGCTTGTCGCCTGGGAAGATGCGGTCAACGCCTTCCGATATCAGGACTTTGACAGCGCGGTGCCGCAGCTCGAGGCGCTGCTCTACCCGGAGCCAAAGCTGGACCGCGAGCGCGAGTGGCGAGGCCGTGAGTACCTTGGGGCAGCCCTGTGGTGGCAGAGCCGCAAGCGCGAGTCAGCCGACGAGTTCACCGCTCTGCTGGTCCGCAATCCGCAGGCCAGCCTTGATCCGAGCTTCTATCCGCCGCAAATGCTTAATGATTTCGGGCTAGTCCGCGACAAGCTTGTCCGCCTTGGCGTCATCCGCGCCAACCAGAAGCCCGAGCCAGAGCCCGAGCTGCCCGTCGCGCCGCCACAAGTACCCATGCTGCTCGCCTTCATGCCGTTTGGCGTCGGCCAGCTGGCCAATAACGATGTCGGCAAGGGGCTGGCGTTCATGGGAGCGGAGGTGCTTTTGTACGGGGTCTCGAGCGTTCTGTACCTGATAAACACCCGCGACGGCCTGACCACCGGCAGCAAGTCTTCGGCGCTCGAGGTGCTTCAGATCACGAGTGGCGCGGCGGGTCTCCTGGTCACCGCCTGGGGGATCATCGACTCGGTCGCCGTCCGCGCTGCCCGTGAGCACGCGGCCGAGGAGGCCACGCGGCGCGCCGAGAAGCGCGCCGCCGAGAGAGAGAAGGAGGCGGCGCCGCGGCCCCCCCCCCGCCAGCAACAGGGACAACTAGAAGGACCACCGGGCGGGCATGGCGGGCATGGGCTGGGCGGCCGGCGGTGGCGACCCGGAAGCGCCATCACAGTTGCGTGGCCGTGACCCATCGGCCATCCTCCCTCCCGGTCGCAGCGGCCCGAGCGACAAGAGGTCCCCCCGATGAATCCCCGCGCATGGTTGCACGAACTTGGGTCTGGCGATGCGCCGCGGATCTCCCACGCCATCGAGAAGATGGCTTGCAGCATCGGCACCGACCAGCACACAGACATCCAGCTCAAAGGCCGCGGCGTCGCCGCCGTCCACGCGCACCTGCGCACAACGTCGCGCGGCATCACCATTGAGGCGCTCGGCGGCGAGCGTCTGGTGATCAATGGCCGGCGCATCGACAGCCACGAGCTGCAGAGCGGCGACGTCATCGACGTCGGCAACGTTCGACTGCGCTTCGAGCTTGCGACGACGAAGCCGATGGCCGAGCGCCCAATCGGTAGGACCGTCTCGACCTCGACGTTGACGGCCCTGGCGTCCTTCTCGGAGTCGCTCGCTGGCGCCTACAACATCGACGCGCTGATCGACACCATGCTGGACTCGGTCATCCGGGTCACACAGGCGTCACGCGGCGTCCTAATGCTGCTCGTCGAGGGCAAGGCGCAGGTGAAGTCGGCGCGCAGCGCCAACGGCCCCGTCGCCCGCGGAACGCTGCCGATATCGGACTCGATCGTCGCCCACGTCATCGCCGAGCGGCGGGCGGTCATGCTGGCCGACGCGCTGAACGACACCGAGTTCAACGCGGCCCAGTCGGTGATGGACTTCAAGCTGTGCAGCGTTCTGTGTGTTCCGCTGATGGTCCGCGATGAGCTGCTCGGTGTGATCTACCTGGGCAACGACAACGTCGTGAACCTTTTCACCGACGAGTCGCTCGACATCGCGCTGGTGTTCGCCGCCCAGGCAGCGCTGGCGCTGCGCAACGCGATACTGATTCGCGAGCTACAGCTCACCAACGAGAGCCTGACCCAGCAGATCGAGCGAATGAACTTCGGCGGATTGATCGGCTCAAGTCGATCCATGCGCGAGGTCTTCCGGCGTATCGAGAAGGTCGCTGGCACCGATGTCAGCGTGCTGATCGAGGGCGAAACCGGGACGGGCAAAGAGTTGGTCGCCGCAGAGGTCCACCGCAGGTCGAACCGAGCAAAGGGACCTTTCGTCGTCATCAACTGCGGCGCGATCCCCGAGAATCTGCTTGAGTCTGAGTTGTTCGGCCATGTCCGCGGCGCCTTCACCGGCGCCGTCGCCAGCCGCGATGGCAAGTTCCAGACGGCTCACGGCGGCTCGATCTTCCTCGACGAGATCGGCGAAATGCCGCTCAACCTGCAGGTCAAGCTGCTGCGCGTACTCGAGGAGCGGCGTGTGACACGGGTCGGCGAATCACAGTCGCGCGAGATCGACATCCGCATCATCGCAGCCACCAACCGCAAGCTCGCCGAAGAGGTACCAGCCGGTCGGTTCCGCGAGGACCTCTTCTACCGTCTCAACGTGGTCCGCCTTGAGCTGGCGCCGCTGCGAGACCGCGCCGATGACGTCATCCTGCTTGCCCGCTACTTCCTCAAGAAATACAGCGACGAACTCGGTGTTCAGATCAGCGGCTTCCACGAGGACGTACCGCGCGTCATGCGACTCCACCTGTGGCCCGGCAACATCCGCGAGCTTGAGAATCGCATCAAGAAGGCGGTCATCTTCTGTGATACCGGGCAGATCTGCGCCGCTGACCTCGACCTGGCCGATCTCCAGAGTGGCGCTGTCCAGCCCCTCAACGAGGCAAAGGAGGTCTTCGCCATTGATTACGTGCGCAACATCCTCGACCTCAACGGCGGCAACCGCACCAAGACCGCCAAGGACCTTGAGGTCGATGTTCGGACGATCTTCAGATACCTGGAGAAGGACAAGCCGTAGCGACCCAAGGCGCCCGCGCAGCGGTCTCTCGACGCGCCCTGGCTAGGGCTGGCCACCACCGGATAGTTTGGCGAGCTCGCGCTGCGCGACGACCCGAAAACGGGCCTCGCCTTTGTCCTGCTCCGACGCGCGCAGGTACTTCATGAAGGCGGTCTTGGCGCCGGCGATGTCGCCCTTGTCGCGCAGGGCAAAGGCGAGATTGTACATCGCGGCGGTGTATCCGGGCTGCAGCTTGAGGGCCTCGCCGTAGGCGGCGATCTCGGCTGCCCAGCTCTTGAGCTTGTGGTGAACCAGGCCAACGTTGTAGTGCGCGCGGTGGTGGCTTGCGTCCAGGCGCACCACCTCAAGATAGGTCGAGATCGCCTGACGCAGTCCCTGCGTCCGCTCGGGCTCTTGGAGGCCATCAGCTTTGATTTCGAGCGCCTGCGCGAGATCGAAGTGGGCCTCGGGGTTGTCGGGGCG
>CALGHC010000166.1 GCA_937915965.1 uncultured Myxococcales bacterium | reverse complement strand
AACCACCTCTTTGCCCAGGTCAGTCTTGTAGAAGACCTCAGACCAATAGTCCGACACCCACTCGCGGACGTTGCCGGCGAGGTCGAACTGGCCGTATGGGCCCCGCCCGCTCGCAGATCCCGTGTTGACCGGCCAGGTAGCCTTGATACCGCAGCCCGGTCCACCCGAGGCGAAGACCGCCTCTTGGCCACAAACCGGCGCCTTGTTGCCCCACGGGTAGATCCGCATCGCCGTCTTGCAACCGTCCGGGCCGCCATTCTCCTCGCAGCGACCGCGCGCGGCGAGCTCCCATTCCGCCTCTGTTGGCACACGACCGTCCGCGTCCAGCCAGGCGCAGTAGTCGCTCGCCTGCTTGTACGTCACGCCGTTGATCGGGTGCTGCTCGCGACCAACGACACCCCAGTTGTAGGTCGGCCCATCGTTCTTGGTGTATTTCGGCACCGCGCAGCCCTTGCCGATGCATTCGATGTACGCGGCCACCGAGACCTCCGAGAGCGCCATCCAGAAGGACTTGCTGATGTGGACCTCGTGCTGAGGCAGCTCGTCCTCGCCGCAGACGTCGCCCTCCAAAGCGTCGTTGCAACCCATCCAGAACGTGCCCGACGGCACCAACCCCCAGGCGACACCCTTGGAGTCGGTCGCGGTGCAGTAGCCAGTCTCGTCGAGGACGCCGGCGGCGGCCACGCAGCAAGCCGGCATCGAGAACGTATGCGAACAGGCGCCGCTCGCCGGATCGCAGACGTCGACCGTGCAGGGGTCCGCGTCGTTGCAGATGTTGTCGATGGGCGCAGAGGTGCACGCCAGACCAGCGGCGTCGCAGGAATCGGCAGTGCACGCGTCGCCGTCGCTGCACGGCTCCTCGTCCCAGCCGCTTCCGTCTGGCTTGCAGGTGCGCAGGGTCAGGGGTGCCTCGCAGTTCTGCTCGCCGGGCGTGCATGCCATCGGCACACACGCACCTTGCAGGCAATAGGTCTGACCATTGCAGGTCGCCAATATGTCGCCGCCGGTCCCCTTGCCGTTGCACTGCTTGGCGGTCTTGCCATCGCAGTACAGCGCCCCGGCGCTGCAGACCAACGATGAACAGGCGCCGCCGTCACAGATCTTCTCGCCGTCGCATGCGGACGTGACGATGGTCTTGCCGTCGGCGGTACAGGTCTCGACCGACTTGCCGTCGGCCGAGCAGCCCTTGGCGTTCGGCACGCACGCCGTGGCGACACAGACACCGGCTGCGCAGACCTTCTGGTCGGCAGCGCAGTCGCTGGCAAGGGACGCACCGGTGCCGCTGGGCCCACACAGCATCAGCTTGTTGCCGTCGCAGAAGGTCTGGCCGGATTCGCAGACGACCGTCTCACAAGCGCCCTGATGGCAGACGCGCACCGCGCCGCCGGCACCTGGGAGGCTGCAGTCCTCGACGGTGACCTTGGTCAAGCCCTTGGGTCCGCACTTGATCGCCAGCGACTCCTCGCACAGGGCCGCTTGGGGCATACAGATCTTCGTCTTGCAGACGGCCTGGGCGCCGGAGTCGTCGCAGGATTCACTGGCCTCGCAGGGCAAAACGACCCAGTCGTCGGCCTCGTCGTTGCACGTGAGGAGCGCAGCGGCGCCGCACTTGGTGGTGCCCGGCTCGCAAACCTTGGCCTGGCAGCTACCATCGACACAGGTCGCCGCGTCGCCGCAGGGCGTCGGTGCCGTGGTCGCTGTGCCCTGGTCGTTGCAGCCGACGACGGCGTTGCCGTCGCAGACCTTGCTGCCGGGAACGCAGACCGTGGCGACGCAGGTCGCGTCGATGCAGATCTCGCTGTCGCCGCACGGTTCGACGACCCAGCCTCCGTTGGCGGCGCAGGCCTTGACGGCCGCGTTGCCAGCGCACTGATCCGCGCCGGGGAGGCAGTCGTCGGCGGCGCATACCCCCTCAAGACAGTGGGCCGTGGCGTCACAGTCGTTGTCGCCGGCGCACTCGGCGCAGACGCCGGCTGCCTTGTCGCAGACATGATCGAGGTTGGGACAGTCCAAGGTGCTCTTGCATGGCCCGCGCTGCGCCACGCATCGATGTGCCTTGCAGACCTCGCCGTTGGGGCACTCTGCCTCGCCGACGCACTGCACACAGACACCACCCAGCGTGTCGCAGACCCGACCCAGGGGCGAGCACTGCTTGTCGCTCTGACAAGCCGTCTGGGCGACGCAGATGCCGGCGATGCAGAGGTCGAGCTCGCCCGCGCAATCGGCGAGCGTGGTGCAAGCGACAGGCGTGTCGACGTCCGGCGCGGCGTCGCCTTCACCGGTATCGTCGCTATCGTCGACCGAGGCAGCGTCGGCATCGGCGCCGGATGTCCCATCAGGTCCCGGTGGGATCGTGTCGGGCGTGCACGCGGCGAAGCCGACGGCCAGCACGAGCGAAGGCAGGAAGAACGACGCAGCCCGACTCATCAGGCACTGCAGCGGGAATGGCGACATCGCGAACCTCATGGGCGCCAAGGGCTTTCGCTCAGCTCGGCGGTGGCGGGGGATCATGCTGCGCCTCTTGGCCGGTGAGTGCAAGCACGGCCGGACCTGCGGCGAAACCGGTCGATGCGCGCCATTCTCGATCCGCCGAACAAACCGCCGAACCAAGACGTGCTTGCGTCCTCGCCCCCGCGCGCTACCCTCGCACGCCGCGCTGCCTGCCCGGAGCTCCCCGGGCGCGCGGAGACCGCCACCATGTCGTTGTCACGTTACGGGGACCGCCGCATTGTCTGCTTTGACCGCGACCGACGTCGCGTAGACGTGGGCTATGACGAGCTGATGTTGCCCTTTGGGACCGACCGCATGGTCACCCTCGCGGAGTCCCTCGGCGAGGAAGCCCTGCGTGCCGAGGAGATGGCCGGCAACGGCGCGCGGATCGGGCCGCGGATTGCCGCCCTCAACGCGATCTACAAGGCGCATCTGCCGACATCAGGCAGCCAGTTCGCCAGGTGGCGCGATCGCACCCGCGAGGTCGACACGCTGCAGCACGCCGCCCGTGTCGAGTTGTTGCGCTCGTACTACCTGATCGAGGGCACCGACCACGGCGCGCTGCTCGACGAGCTGATGGAATACTTGATGGCCGGGTCAGAGGGCGACCACTCGATTCACGAGATGACCCTCATCCGCTTCGGCCTTGACTCGACCCTCTGGTCGATGCGCAATCACGTGCGCAAGAGCGGTCAACCCGCTGCGTTTCACTCGCTGGAGGTCGCCCGCGGCGTCGCCAAGAACGGCCAGAACGCCGTGACCATCCTCGGCGCGCTGTACCACGACGTGCTCGAGGAGCTCCTCGACGACTACGCCGACGGCCTGATCGCCAGGGTCGTCGACGCTGACCCGGCCCTCAAAGCGCAGGTCGTGCGCGGCAAGATCCCCGAGTCCGTGCGACTTGAGGTCGTCCACCGCCACATCGAGGAGTACAACAACCACGCCGTCGGCATCTACCACGCGATCGGGATGTTCCTGTACCACCACGTTCGCATGTTCCCATTTCCCGAGCGCTACTATCAGCTGCTCAACTCGCTCATGGAGATGGTCGACAAGCTCAGCCGCACCCGCGACACACCGTACTTCTCGTATATCCACAAGTTTGTGTTTCCACGCCACCGAGAACTCGACCCGATCCGCAAAGAAGATCTCGTCGCCGCTGTTTCGTTCTACATGCCCGACTCCGAGGCGCTGCTCGACGAGTACCTCTCCAGGATCCAGGAGTTCTACACAACGCCACAGGGCACCTGGACCAGCCGCGAGGAGCTGCAGCGTAACGCGTTCCGCGAGATCCTCATCAAGATCCTCGACCGCCTCAACAACACACGTGACCTGCCGCCCGCCGACTTCTCGCTGTCCAAGCGACTGTACGGCGCCGGCTACAAGAACCTCTACATGATCCAGGCGATCGAGCAGAAGATGCGCCGCAACAAGGGGATGCGTTCCGACGAACGACGCCTGATCGAGGTCAAGTTCCTGCACAAGCCGAAGGTGGCGGCGCTCTTCCAGATGCTCGAAGAGATCGCCCTGCTCGAGGACCAGCTGGGTGCCGCGACGATGGCCGAGATCGAGAGCCACCTCGACGACCAGTACAAGGCGACGGCGTCTTTCCGAGAGGTGCGCCCGGAGCCGGCCGACCGGGCCGACGCGGACGACGGCAGCGTACGCCGATCGGTCGACGGCACCGTCGAGTTCTTCACGCGCGTGCTGCTGGGCGAAAAGGGCCTGCTCAAGCGACTCGACGACGACCTCGTCCAAGCTGCCCACGTCGCCATCGTCTTCCGCTCGCTCTTTGAGTCCTTCCTCGCGTATCCGGCCCTCGCCGAGCGGGACGCGCGGAGCGGCGGCTCGCCCGAGCTGCCGCGATTCGAGGCGTTTCGCATCCGCGGCCTCGACCCGAACCTCGAGGACAAGATTCACGTGCCGGTCGACCGGCTGGCGCGCCAACTGCACATCAAGAGTTTTCAGCGGCGATTGGTATAGGCGATTGGCGTGGGCGATTGGCGTGGGCGATTGGCGCCAGCTAGCGCGCGGGCACAGCCACAATGGGAGGCCTTGGTGCCGAGTCTGCTCATCGTCGCCGACAACTTCGCGCCCAACCCCGCCATCGGGGGACGACGCGCCGAGCGCATGGCCTCGCACCTGCGCGACCGCGGCTGGCAGGTCACGGTCCTGACGTTGCCGGTCGGCTGTCGTGGCGTCGACGCCAGCCTCGAGGTGCCGCAGGGCATCGAGGTGCTGCGCGTGCCGCCGCCGTCGCCCAGGCCGAACGCGCGCCGCTTGCTCGACAGATTGAGGCGCATGCGAGCGCCGCCAGGACCGCCGAGCGGGACGACGACCAGGACGACGACCGGGACGACGACCGGGACGACGACGGGCACCGACACCGCCAGCAGCGACCCGACGGACCGCCATCGGCCAGCGAGCCTGCGCACACGAGCCCGCGGCAAGATCCACGGGTGGCTTGTTCACGCCGAGATGCCCGACGAGCTGGTCGGCTGGCAGTGGACTGCCGCGTTCGCCTTGCGCGGCCGAAGCTTTGACGTCGTTGTGGGTTCGGTACCGTCGTGGAGCAGCGCCGTGACGGCGCGAGTCGCAGCCGAGCGCTGCGGGGCCAGGCTGGTCCTCGACTACCGCGACCCGTGGACGGACCTCTTCGAGCGCGCCGGCGCCCCGATCGCCGCCGGCCGCCTCGCGCGGCAGCGGGCCCTTGAGACGGCCTGCCTGGCGCGTGCAGACCTGGTAACGGTGGTCACGCCAACCCTGCAAAGTTGGCTGGGGGCGCGCTGGGGACGCCCCCCCCTGCTGGTCACCAACGCCTGGGATCGTCGGCCAACGCCGCGGCGGCCGGCTGCATCGAGCCGCCTCGTCTACGCCGGTTCGCTCGCCTACGGACGCAGCCTCAAGCCGGTATTCGCCGCGATGGCCCGCTTGCCGGACCTGCCGCTAACCCTCGACTACATCGGCGGCCACGGCGCGCTGGCCTTCGGCGACGCCCAGGCGTATGGCCAGCACGAGCGCGTCCACCTGCACGGATCGCGCCGCTGCAGCGAGGTCTTCGAGATGATCGACGCGGCCGGCGCCAGCGTCGTCGTCGTCTCGCAGGGCTTCGACTACGCCTATCCCGGCAAGATCTTCGAGTTGGTCGGTCAGGCCTCACCGATGCTGCTGATCGGGCCACAAGGCTGCGACGCCGTCGAGCTGGTACGTCGCCATCGGCTGGGATGGGCCCGCGACCCCAGCGACATCGACGGCATCGTCACCGACCTGCGTGACATGGTGGCCGGCTCTCGACCGACACCGCGCGACCTCGACCTGCTGTCACCAACCCACACCATGAATCAGCTCGACGAAGCGCTGCGTGCCTTGCTGACGGCGGCGTAGCCTCACGGGCAGCCGCCGCCGATCTCGATCTCATCGAGGACCATGCCCGTCTTGTCGTCATGGACGACGTCCTTGATATCGAACGACCAGCGCAGCTGCACGGTCTTGCCGGCCCAGGCGCCCAGCGGGACCTCAAGGTGCTTCCACTGCTGCTGGGTGGTGCCCTTCAGGTCGTCGTTCTTTGTCCACATTGTCCACCTTGTCCACGCCCGTGTCGCCCTGCCCGCGTCGATGACGTCGAGTTGGATTCATCACCATGCTGGACGAGATCGGCACCGAGATGCACGGCTGCATGCTCGCGATGGAGATGTTCCAAAGGCGACAAGGAAGCCCTGCGCAGGCTGAGGCTACGAACCGAATTCTGCCTTCGCCCACGCCACAACGGATCTCGCGTGTTTGAGGGCCGTCTGGGCCTCCGCGATGGAGGCGGGCTCCAGCGCGGTCGGGTACCGCGGCAGCACGCCATAGTCGGCAAGAAAGGCAGCTGCCTCGGCGAGTTGCTCGACGCTCGCGCGGCGTGCCTGGACCGATCCGAGCACGATGACGAGGTCGTGTGTCCGCGGGATCGCAGCCTCGTCTGCCTCAAGCACGGCCTTCAGAGCCTTCTCGGCGGCCTGCTGGGCGTGGAAGCACGCCTGCGCCGGGTGCGGTGGCTCCAGGTCGAGCACTGCCTCCGCGACGCAGATGTCGCTGTCCGCCAACACAAGCCACGCAGCGACGGCCCGATCGTCACGCGGCTTCATGCAGCACCATTGCCTCGCCGACGACAGCGGACGCCCACTGGCTCCCCGCCGAGACCATCGACTCGTAGCCCGACGCCGTCGTGACGATCAAGTCGAGTGGCACGAGCAGATCGCGCAGAGCCAGACGCATCGCGACCCGCGCCCGCCCGCGTTCGACGTCGTCCGGCACGATGACGATCAGGTCGTAGTCACTGTCAGGTGCGGCATCGCCGCGCGCCCTGCTGCCGAACAGCAACACCCGCAGTACGCGTGGCTCAGCAACCAAAATGCGGCGCGCGAGTTCTGCGGGGGTGACGGCTGACATGGCGGATCTCGGTGGCGGTTGGCCTCGGTCGACGATACGGCGCTGGTAGGGCAGGCGCAAGGGAGGAGTGCCCGCCAGACCACGCGTCCGAGGGGTGATTCGGCGGTCGGGCGGTTCCCTGGCGCGGCAAACTCACGGGCAGCCGCCGCCGATCTCGATCTCGTCGACAACCAGGCCCATCTTGTCGTCATTGACGACGTCCTTGATATCGAACGACCAGCGCAGCTGCACGGTCTTGCCGGCCCAGGCGCCCAGCGGGACCT
>CALGHC010000165.1 GCA_937915965.1 uncultured Myxococcales bacterium | reverse complement strand
CCATCCTCGCCGCCGCCGAATCAGCCGCCGCCCCCGCCGGCCGCCAGGTCCTGGGCACCGGCCGCGGCATGGTACAGACCGGTCAGGTCATCCGCGGTTCCTGCTGGACCTACGCCAGCGCGGTCTACAAACAGGCCGGCTTCGAGGGCAAAAGCCGCACGCGACCCTACAAGACCAAGAAGGCAGGACCCTACGCCGACGCCGAGGCATTGCAGCCCGGCGATTTCCTGTCCTACGTCAACTTGCAATACAAACGCGGCGTCCACAGCGCCATCTTTGTCGCCTGGCTTGATCGCGACGCCGAAGAGGCGCTGATGCTGAGCTACGTGGGCAGCAAACGAGCCCAGCCAGGGGACTATCGCTCCTATACCTTGAGCCATGTGTACATGATTCAACGGCCCGCGATGCGGTCGCCGCCGGCGGACGATGTTTGGGATGGTGGCTAGGTTCGCTGAGGGGCGGACCTCGCGATCGCCCTGCGAGCTACGCCAGGTCGACTGGGCAAGTCGGCGCACCGCGACTACACTCCCCCCCCAGGACCTTTGCATGCGTCCGAAACGGTAGAGTCGGCCCGGGGCTGGCCGCCCAGGAGCACATATGCCGCAACGTCCGACATCGGCGTACCCCCAGGCGCGCTGCCCAACCACGGGCGGCTGCATCATCGCGCTTTGGCTGATCTCCACGCTGCCCGCGTGCAGCCTCTTCGGCGGAGACGACGGCAAGGAATTCAAATCGTGCCAAAGCTACGAGGACTGCTTGAAGTACGAGGACGGCAACCGGTGCAATGGAACCCTGTACTGCGACGACACTGGCCGGGTGGGCGAATGTCTCAAGGTCCTCGGGTCGGAGATCGCGTGTGTTCCTCGCGATTGCGTGATCCGGACTTGTGAACCCGCCACTGGTGAATGTGTCGCGCAGCCCGGCGAGGACGGCGTCGAATGCGAAGACGGCGACAAGTGCACCCTCAAGGACACATGCAAGGCCGGCACCTGCGCCCCGGGCGACCCCAAGAAATGCGACGATGGCGCGGCCTGTACCGTCAACGATCGATGCGAAAAGGGGAGCTGCTTGCCCGGTAACCCGGCCTTGTGGACAAAGACCTTCGGCGCCTCCGCGCGCGGCTTTGCGGTTGGTCCATATGGCTTTGTATTTGCACACGAACCTCTGCAAATGCCCGCCGGCTCCATCAACATCGCACGCGTGGACTCCGCGGGTGAGATCGTCTGGGACGTGAACTTCAGCAAAGGGGAGTCGTATCAGACCCGGACCCATGACATTGTCTCCCTCGGTGACGATTACGTCATCCTCAGCCGAGCGACCAAGGAGGGCGGCGGTGGTCCCGATACCTGGTTGCTCCGGATCGATGCCGACGGCAAGAAGGTGTGGCAAAAGAACTTGGGTGCGGCTCTTCTGGAACGACGCCCGTCTCATGCCTTCACCAAGCGCAGGTGTGACCGTGGCGGAGGGTGCGTGACCGCCGGGAGTTGACCGCGTTCGTACCTGGAGGCGTGGTTGCGTTTGGCCTCCTGTTCTTCATGGAACTGCCAGTATGGCTCGAAGTCGCCGCTGCTTCTCAGCGCTCGCAGCCGGAGCACCGCTTCAGCGCGCGGCAGTCGCCACCGTGCCCCGGTGAGGTCCATACGGTCGCGAACCAGATGGCGACAGGCTCCTTCGATCACGCCGGTTGCGATCGGCAAGCCCTCGGCCAGGTAGGTGTCGTAGCGGACGTATTCCGCGTTGTTCAGCAGGTAGTCCGCGCACTTGTCGGCTTGCTTGCGCCGGGTCTTGCTCAGCTTCCTCATCGTCGCTGCCCGACGAATCCCGCCAGCGACCGAACTCGCCTCGCCGCACAAGAGGCGGTGGAGGCGCTCGTCGACCCATCGTTGGGCCGCCGCGGTTCCCGGCTTGTTGAACGCGTGCGATGCCTTCCAGAGGTACTCGATGACGTGAATGAGGTCGAGCACGATGGTGATGTCGATGCCGTGCTGCGCTGCAACCCGCCGGATGCGCGCCAACTGGTGCTTGTCGCCATCGACCAGTGCGACCCAGCGCTTGTTGCGGTTCAGGTCGCGGCCAAGCCCCTCCTGGAAGGCCTCCTCGATGACCTCCTCCGGCTCTTTGCTCAGACTTGCCCACACCCGCTTGAGCTCGGGCTTCGGGCCCCGCATTCGCTCGGCGACATCCTGGACCGGCCGCAGTCCGTGGACCACGTCGTCTGCGGTCCTGAAGAAGAGACCCAACGTGTAGACCGCCGCGACCGTGGCCATGCGCTTGCGCTGCTTCTTCTCACCCGAGCCCAGGCGCTTCTTGGGCTTGCCCTGCTGCTCCGCCTTGAGTCGCGTCGCTGGCCGCAAGTCCTGCTTGTGCATCACGACGCCCTTGCCATCGGTGGTGACCACCACCAGGGCGCTGGTCTTCTCGGGCGAGATGTCGTGCACGGTTTCGGCGTAGAACGCGTCGAAATCCTGAGCTGCCCGTACCGCGATCTCCTCGACCTGTCGCTTTGCCACCGATGCCCCAGTGGTCTCAGCGAGTTGAGCGGTCGCATCGTCGAAGGAGCTCTGCGCCACCAATCGCGCCACCCTGCGCTGCACCTCCAGCGATTGCTTCTCCGGCGGCAGGTTCAGCGCACCGTCAAGCGGAAACCGGCTGTCGTGACCGCGGGCGCTGTAGCCGCGTCTCGTCACGGTCACTGGCCCGAAGATGCTCATCAATGGACGACTCGTACCCATGCGGCAGTGGCCCCGCGCCTTGCCATCCTCGCCCACGGGAACGACCTGCACCTCCTCCATGCTGCGGACCCTGAGATGGCTTTGGAACAGCTCCCGCAGCACCTCTCGCCCGTCGGTCTCGATCAGCCTCTCGACGGCGCTGTGCTCAAGACCGAGCGAATCTGTGTCGATCAGTCGGTCCTTCAGGGCCGCGAACTTCTGGTCGGCAGCGCCGAACGGGGCTTGGGTGATGCTTCGTGTCGTGCTATTTGTCGTCATGGGAGGGGCCTTTTGGGGTTGGCGTACGTGTTCTCGCAAGCCGTACCTACCCCAGATCGTCCCTCCCGTCATGTTCGCAGCTCCGTCAACCTGTCGATCTCAAACCGCAACACCGTCGTCGCAGAAGATCCGCACCCAAAGAACTTCGCTAGCTCAGGCTCCGAAGTGGGCACTTCGCTGGTCGCTGTCGGCGAGGACGTTGTCTTCGCCGGCTACATCGACTCGAAGGGGGCTGGCGGCGACGACGCCTGGTTGATGCGAGTCGACGGCAAAGGCAAGCTCGTTTGGCAGCGCACTTTCGGCGGCAAGAAGGACGACAGCCCCACCGATCTCGCTCGTGCGCAGGTCGGCTTCGTCATCGTCGGCAAGAACCTCTCCATGGGCGGCAAGACTGCGTGGATGGTGCGCACGCGGTCGGACGGAACCATGATCTGGCAGCGGACATTTGGCGCCAAACATCCAGAATACGATTGGTATGTTGGGTCCTTTAGCGGCGTGACTGCGCTCAGCGATGGAATCTTTGCCGTGGGTGACAAGACGACACCAGACGGCAACGGAACCGCCGCTTGGTTGGTGCGAACGGACACCGGTGGGCAACCTTTGTGGGAGAAGCTGATCTCCGGCGACGACTCCAACTTCAGCGAGGCCACGACTGTGGCCCGTTTTGGCAACAGCATCATCGTCGCAGGATCGTCGAGCACGAGCGACAGCAGTCGACGGCCGTGGTTGTTCCAGGTCGATGAGGTCGGTGCCCTGGTGTGGCAGCGGGTGTTGACCGAGCCTGCCCAGAAATCAGCATACTCCTTGGATGTCGCGGCGCTCCCCGACGGTTTCATCCTCGTATCGAAATCGGCCATGGAGCAAGCGGCGCTTTTCAGAACCGACGTCTTCGGCCACACCGATTGCGCGGCGTCAAGCAAGTGCGCTGGCGCGATGCTGGGCCACTGCGCTGACGCCACTGAGTGTCGCGCCGGCACCTGCAAGGGGTCGAATTGCGAAGCCAATTGTGACGGCAAGGTGTGTGGTGACGATGGCTGCGGCGGCAGCTGTGGGTGGTGCGACGGCGCCGACTCCTGCGTCAATGGCGCGTGCGAATGCGTCGCGAAGCCCGAGGTCTGCGACGAACTGGACAACGACTGCAATGGCAAGACGGACGACGGTGACGGTGACAAGGACGGCAAAGCGGTCTGCGATGACTGCGATGACACGGACGCGGATCGATACCCAGGCAACAAGGAGATTCCGGGTGACGGCATCGAT
>CALGHC010000164.1 GCA_937915965.1 uncultured Myxococcales bacterium | reverse complement strand
TTCTCGCGACTGGGGGCCGGGCGTCGGCCCCCCAAGCCAGAAGACGCGAACTGGTGGCGATCAAGGCCGCTTGGAACGAGATTTGGGATTTGGAACCGCACCCTCTCGGCGGCCGCGTCTTGGCGTCCGGGCTCGGCTGCGTTAGCCTTGCCAGGCCCCGTCGACTCCATTGACCCCGCTGATCCGTGACCACCCGCAAATCGTCCGTTTCGGACTCCCGAGGCCCCACCATGCGCACGCGTGTTGTCGCCCTGCTGATGCTCTCTGTCCTGCTGATGATCTCTGCCGGCGCCTGCGGCACCGACCTGCCCGCCCAGGCCGACTTTGTCTGCACCGATCCCGCGGCATGCTCGTGCAGCAGCGACGGTCAATGTGGAGCGGCCTTCGACGAGGTTGGTGTTTGCCAGCAGGCGGTCTGTGCTTCCGGCACCTGTGCGCTCGTCGCCCGCAGCGAGGGGATGCCCTGCGCGGCTGGTGTCTGCGAGGGCTTGAGCTGGAGCCCTCCCGGACTGTGCGATAGCGGCGTCTGCGACCCCGCGGCCAGCGGCGCGGCGATCGCCTGCGACGACGGCGACGTCTGCACCACGGATACCTGCGACGCTGCGTTGGGCTGCGGCCACGAATCCAACGTCGCGGTCTGCGACGACGGCGACGCGTGCACCAGCGGTGACTCTTGTACGAAGGCCGGCTGCCACGGATCAGCGATCGGTTGCGACGACGGCGAGGCGTGCACGACCGACAGCTGCGATGCGGGCAGCGGATGTAGCCACGACGCGGGCGATCACGACGGCGAACCCTGTGACAGCGACGGCAGCTTGTGCACCACCGAGGCCTGCGCGAACGGCAAATGCACCATCTCGGCGACCATCGTCTGCGACGACGCCGAGTCCTGCACCGACGACACCTGCGATCCCGCCAAGGGCTGCCTGCATGTCGCGAACAGCGCCCCCTGTGACGACGGCAACGCGTGTACCGCCGGCGACACCTGCACCGCCAAGATCTGCCTCGGCACAGCGAAGGTCTGCGACGACGCGGACGTCTGCACCAACGACGGCTGCGCGTTCGCGACAGGTTGTTGGCACAGCGACGCGAGCGCCTCGTGCGACGACGGCAACGTCTGCACCGACGATGGCTGCGACAAGATCACGGGCTGTACCTCGCTCCCCAGCAGCGCCACCTGCACCGACGCCGACGCATGCACCGACGCCGAACACTGCACGGCCGGCGCTTGCCACGTCACCGCGCTCGACTGCGATGACGGCGACGGCTGCACAAACGACTCCTGCGACCCCGACGCTGGCTGCGGCTATGCGTTCAACGCCGCGGTCTGTGACGACGCCGACGCTTGCACCGTCGCCGATACCTGCGCGGAGGGCACCTGCACGGGCGCGGCCGTCGATTGCGACGACGGCAAGGTCTGCAGCGATGACTCCTGCGATGCCGTCGCCGGCTGCGATCACGTGGCCAACACCGCGGCTTGTGACGACGACGACGCGTGTACGAACGCCGATGTCTGCGCGGCGCTGCTGTGCGCCGGGACGCCGCTGGCCTGCGACGACGGGCAGAGCTGCACAATCGACGCCTGTGATCCCAAGAGCGGCTGCAGCCAGGCCAAGGTCGCCGACGCCAGCCCCTGCGACGACGGCGACGTCTGCACCGGCGTCGGCGCCTGCGCGAATGGCATCTGCCAGGCCGGCGCGGCGAAGGTGTGGAGCGCCGCCATCGGTAGCCCACAAGATGACCGGCTGCTTGGCGCGCGCATATTGCCTGGCGGGGACGTGCTCACCTGGGGCCAGCGTGGCGCCTCGGGCGACGACCAGCAGATGTGGCTGCACCGTGTCAGCGGCCTGGGCGAGTCGATCCTGGACGTGGCGCTTCCTCAGGCTGGCGCGCAGGTGGCCTTCGACGCCCGGCCGCTCCAGAACGGCGGCTACCTGCTCGCCGGTCTGACTACCGCGGGCGCCGGCGACAGCATCGACATGGCCCTTGTCTGGCTCGACGCGACCGGCAAGCAGACCGGCGCCGAGACCTACGGCGGCGGCGGCGAGGACGTAGCGACGACCCTGCTTGAGGTCGACGGCGCCGTTCGCTTCGCCGGTACCACCGACACCTTTGGCGAGAACCGGCGCGTGTGGCTGATCGAGCTGGACGCTGGCAAGGAGATCGCAGGCAGTCAGACTTTTGGCGGCGATCTCGACAGCGAGGTCCACGCCGGGTTGGTCGTCAGCGGCGGCGGCTACCTGATCGCAGGCGCGCAGCAGAACGATGGCTGGCTGCTTCGCCTCGACGCCCAGCTGCAGGCGATCTGGCAGCGTCACCCTGGTGGGCCCGGATTTGACGCCTTCTTGGGTGTCGCCGAGGCCGCCAACGGCGGTGGCTACCTGGCCGTCGGCGTGCGCTCGGACGGTGACACCGACCCGTGGGTCGTGCGTACCGACGCGTGGGGCAAGACCCTCTGGGAGAAGCACTTCGCCGCACCGGGCGTTGGGGTCGCGGCTGGCGCCGCGTTCCTCGCTGACGGCAGCGCGCACGCGGTGGGCTGGGTGGCTGGCGCCGACCTGCAGAGCGACGGCTGGCTGGCCCGTTTCGATCCCGCCGGTCACGCCGTCGCGGAGAAGAAGGTCGGTGGGCCAGGGGCCGACGAGCTTCGCGCCGTGGTCTCTCTGCCGGATGGCGCCTTGCTCGTCGTCGGCAGCCGCTCGGTCGCTGATCATGGCCTGGATGGCTGGATCGCTCGGGCCGCCATCGATGGCACGATGGCATGTGATCCGAAGTCGGCGTGCGCCGCGGCCCTGCCGGCCGGCTGCGACGACAAGAACGCCTGCACGGATGACTTCTGCTTGCCTGCCAGCGGCTGCGCCCATGTCGCCAACCAGTCGCCGTGCCTCGACGCAGCGCCGTGCAGTGTCGGCGGCGTCTGCGAAGGTGGCAGCTGCGTGGCGAGCGGCGCCGAGCGCCTCTGGCAGGCCTATGCGGAGCCGTTCACCCGCTATGGTCATGCCGGAGTCGCGGCGGTCGGTGGCGGCGACGTCGTCGCGGTCGGTGTCGAGGGACAGTCCGACACGAGCCGCGGCATCATCGTGCGGCGCGGCCCAGATGGCGCTGAGAAGGCGATCACCTACGCCGAGGCCACCGGCAAGGACGGCATGCACGATGTCGTCGCGACCCCTGACGGTGGCTGGGCTGCGGTCGGATTTCGCGCCGGCAGCGGCGGCCGCAGCGACGGCTGGTTGGTCCGTTACACGGCGGCTGGCGAGATGGATTGGGGCGCGGGCGCAGGGACCGAAAGCGCCACCGAGATCGGCAACGCCGTCGTAGCGCTCGACGACGGCTCTTTCGTCGTCGCCGGCATCTCAAACCCAGGCTTCGCCGTAGGCGGCAGCGGCTCGGCCAAAGACGATGGCTGGATCGCTCACATCAGCGGCGACGGCGTACTGGTCGACAGCGCGGTGCGCAGCGCGGCGAAGGTTGGCGCAGGCGAGCACGACATGATCGCTCGAGCGGTCGCTCTCGGTGGTGACGAGGTCGTAGCGATCGGCACCAGCAAGTCCGGGCCCGGCTCGGATCGCAAGGCCTGGTTGTACGTCTTCAACGCGGCGCTCGCCGGCTCGATGCAGGCCCTCATCGGCGCCCCCGGCGGCGACCTGTATGGCGAGGGCGTCGCGGTGCTGCCCGCTGGCGGTTTCGTGGTCGCGGGCTGGACCAAGGGCCCTGGAACCGACGAGAAGGCCGTCCTGACCCGGACGACTGCGGGCGGCAGCGTCGTCTGGCAGCGGGTCTATCCGGCCGACAACGACCAACGCCTGACCGCGGTCGGCGTGCTGGCCGACGGCGCCCTGGTCGCCGCCGGAATGACCCGCGCGCAGGGCGAGGGCGAGTACGATGGCTGGCTGATTCGCACGACGGCGGCCGGGGTCTTGCGCTGGTCACGGACCTGGGGCGCGGCCAGCGTCGACCATCTCTACGCATTGGACGTGCTGGCTGACGGCGACACCGCCCTCGTCGGCGTGTCCGATGCGAAGGGTCCGTCGCGCACCTGGATGCTGCGCGTGGGCCCGTGGGGCCACGACAGCTGCGCCGCCGCGGGCAGCTGCGCGCAAGCCGACTCCGCGACCTGCGACGACGGCAACCCGTGCACCTACGACCAGTGCGACCAGGGCAAGTGCTCGTTTGCTCCTGCCAGCGATGGCATGGACTGCGGCGGCGGCGCGACCTGTGTCGCGGCGAAGTGCGTGTTGTAGCGGGCTGTCG
>CALGHC010000163.1 GCA_937915965.1 uncultured Myxococcales bacterium | reverse complement strand
AGCACCCGGTGCTGCTCAACCGCGCGCCGACCTTGCACCGTCTGGGTATGCAGGCCTTTGAGCCGGTGCTGATCGAGGGCAAGGCGATCCAGCTTCATCCGCTGGTCTGCACCGCCTTCAACGCCGACTTTGACGGGGACCAGATGGCGGTCCACCTGCCCTTGTCGCTTGAGGCGCAGATGGAGGCCCGTGTGCTCATGATGAGCACCAACAACATCCTCTCGCCCGCATACGGCAAACCGATCATCAACCCGACGCAGGACATCGTGCTCGGGCTGTACTACGCGACCCGCGAGAAGCCGTTCGCCAAGGGGCAGGGCCGACTCTACGCGTCTCCCGAGGAGGTCCGCGCCGCCTACGACAACAAGGAGGTCCACCTCCAGGCGCGGATCAAGTGCCGCATCCCCGTGTGGGACGACAGCCAGGACCCCGAAGAGGAAGGTCCGGCTCGTCGAGAGATCGTCGACACGACCACCGGCCGCGTCCTGCTGTCGGAGATCGTGCCGCGCGGTATACCGTTCCACCTCTACAACCGCGAGCTGGGCAAGAAGGACCTCCAGGGCCTGATCGACGAGGTCTACCGTCGCTCTGGATCCAAGAAGACCGTCTTGCTTGCCGACGCGCTGCGCACGGCGGGCTACAGTCAGGCGACCAACGCCGGCATCTCGATCTGCATCGATGACATGGCGATCCCCAAGGCCAAGACCGCGGTCGTCGACGCGGCCCAGAATACGGTCGCCGAGATCACCCAGCAGTACCTTGAGGGGCTCATCACCGACGGCGAGCGCTACAACAAGGTCGTCGACACCTGGTCGGATGCCACTGAGCGCATCGCCAAGACCATGATGTTGGGTATCTCGACCGCCAGCTTTGGCGAGGAAGGCGACGTCGAGGAGGGCAAGAGCTTCAACTCGATCTTCATGATGGCGGACTCGGGTGCACGTGGTTCGGCACAGCAGATGCGTCAGCTCGCCGGCATGCGTGGCTTGATGGCCAAGCCCTCTGGCGAGATCATCGAGACGCCGATCACCGCGAACTTCCGCGAGGGTCTGTCGGTGCTGCAGTACTTCATCTCGACCCACGGCGCCCGCAAGGGCCTCGCGGACACCGCGCTGAAGACGGCCAACTCTGGCTATCTCACCCGTCGACTCGTCGACGTCGCCAACGACGCCGTCATCACGGAGTACGACTGCGGCTCCCTCGACGGCATCGAGATGGAGGCGCTTGAGGAGGCCGGCGAGGTCATTCAGCCGCTGTCCGAGCGCGTCCTCGGTCGCTTCGCCCTCGACGACGTCTTCGACGCCGAAGGCGAGATCCTGGTCGAGGCCGACCAGATGATCGACGAGGTGGTGGTCGATCAGCTGGTCAACGCGCACACCCGCAAGATCCGCATCCGCACGGTCCTGACCTGCCGCAGCCAGACTGGCGTCTGCGTCCTGTGCTATGGGCGTGACCTCGCTCGAGGTCGCACCGTCAACATCGGTGAGGCGATCGGCGTCATCGCCGCGCAGTCGATCGGCGAGCCGGGTACCCAGCTCACCATGCGGACATTCCACGTGGGTGGTACCGCCTCGACGTCGCGCGACATGCCGCAGCACCTTGCGACCGTCGATGGCAACGTCAAGTACCGCAACCTGCAGTTTGTCGACCCGGACGATGGTCTGGGGCTGGTTGCGGTCGCTCGAGGTCACATCCTCATCACCTTGCCTGGCGTGCCCGAGGATCGCTGCCCCGCCTTCGCGGTGCAAGCTGGCGCTCGTATCCGGGTCGTCGACGGCCAGACAGTCCGCAAGAACGACGTTCTGGCGGAGTGGGACTCGAGCTTCAAGCCGATCCTGACCCCCGTGGGCGGAACGGTAAGGCTGATCGATGTCATCGAGGGCCTGACGATGAAGGAGCAGCTGGACGAGGCGACGGGCCTCTCGCAGCGCTTCATTGTCGACGTCAAGGATCCGACACTGCAGCCGCGCATCGCGTTGTGTGGCCCGGATGGCGAGATCCTGCGGGTCGAGCGGACCGCCGCGCTGGCGCAGTACCAGTTGCCCGTTGGCGCCAACCTCGTCGTCGCCGACGGCAAGGCGGTGCGACCGGGCGAGGTGCTCGCCAAGATCGCTCGCGAGACCGCCAAGACCAAGGACATCACGGGTGGTCTGCCGCGCGTCGCTGAGCTCTTCGAAGCACGCAAGCCGAAGGACTACGCGGTGATGACCGAGGTCGACGGCATCGTCAGCTTTGGTAAGCCGCTCAAGGGCAAGCAGCGCGTCATCGTGACGCCCGAGTACGGTCCGCCGCGCGAGTACCTCGTCGGCAAGGGCAAGCACCTCACCGTCAGCGAGGGCGACCGCGTCCGCGCCGGCGACGCCCTGATGGACGGCCCGAAGAATCCCCACGACATCCTCCACGTCCTGGGCATCGAGGAGCTCGCCAAGTACCTGGTTAACGAGGTTCAGGAGGTCTACCGCCTCCAGGGCGTGCGCATCAACGACAAGCACATCGAGGTCGTGGTGCGGCAGATGCTGCGTTGGGTGCGTGTGACCCGCACGGGTGACACGATCTTCATGGTCGATCAGCAGGTGACCAAGCACGAGTTTGATGACGAGAACCAGCGCGTCATGCGCGAGGGGGCCAAGCCGGCAAGCGGCGAGCCACTTCTGCTCGGCATCACCAAGGCCTCGCTGTCGACGACGTCCTTCCTGTCGGCTTCGTCCTTCCAGGAGACGACCAAGGTCCTGACCGAGGCGTCGCTGGGCGGCAAGGTCGACCGACTCAACGGGCTCAAAGAGAACGTGCTGATGGGTCGCTTGATCCCGGCCGGCACCGGAATGCGCGGTTACGACGACCTGCAAATTCAGGTGGGCATCCCGGAGACTCCCGACCTTGAAGTGAGCTACGAAGGCATCGGCTAGCGACGACAGCGGCCGGCAAGAAAAAAACAGGCTAGCCTGGTATTTTGCACCCTCTGTCGGGTTTGCTCGAGTGGCACCGTCCGCAGGTCCGCGCCAGCGCCCGATTCCACGCCTGCGCCCACGTCTGCGCCCGATTCTACGCCTGCGCCCACGTCTGCGCTCACGCGACGTTCGTGCCCACGTCTGCCCCCACGCCGGCGTCCGATTCCACGCCTGCGCCCACGCCAGCGACCGTGACCGCGCCTGCACCCGCGCCTGCACCCGCGCCAACGTCCACGCCTGCGCCTGCGCCTGCG
>CALGHC010000162.1 GCA_937915965.1 uncultured Myxococcales bacterium | reverse complement strand
GCGCTCGACCTCGCGCGCCGGCGACTCGAGCGTCCACTCAGGCGCGGTGGCCGGCAGCTTTGCGTCGGTCGCTTCCATCTCAAGAATGCGCAGCGTGATGGGCGGCCGGTGTCTGCCGTCTCCATCGATGGTTAGCCGGTGCTCGTGGGCGATCAGAACCTCCGCGCTGGTGCGGTCGTTGTCGAGCTCGACCTGCGCGGGCTCGAAGGTCCGCGCTTCGATGGTCGACTCGAAACGCAGCGACACCGGGCGATGGCTGCGTGGGTCAATATCGACGATGAGTTCGAACTCGGGGTCTTCGGGGCGGGTAAACGCCAGGCGGTTGAGTTTGCGGCCGCCCACGTCGGCGATGGCCGTGTGCGTCATCTTCCACGGTCCCTCCAGCAGCGGCACCAGCATGCCCGTCGCGTGCGCGACCGATTCGGCGCGCAGCAGGTCCTCGACATCTGGGCCGCATGGCGCAACGACGCTGTCGTTTTGCTGCCAGCAGGTTCCACCGCTGAGAAACACGTTCAGATGCAAGTCCGGGACTTCCAGCGCGACTCGGCTCAGCCCGTCGAAACGCAAGCGGCCTTTGGCCACGAACCCGGGTGCCTCGAGTAGCACCTGCATCTCGACGCGCTGCAGGAGCAGCAGTCTCGCTGGGCCGCCGGCGTCCTGGATGGCACGCGCGAGCAGCTTCCTGCCGTCGTCGATGGTGCGCGCGAAGGAGATCACGTCCCCCATCGCGACCGCCGGCGTCGCCTCCACGGCAGGCGCAACTGGGGCCTCATCCGAGGGTGTGGGTGCGTCCAGCGGCGGCACGAGCGGCGGCGGGCTGCCGTCGCTGGGGCCGTCTTCGGTCGGCGGTGGCGCCGGTGTCGGGGCGGTGCGGCTGCGCAAGAACCAGGCGCTCGCAAACGCCACCAGGATCAGGGCGGCGGCGATCAGCCAGAGGCGGCGGGGAGGGCTGACGGACACGTTTGACCTGCTCTGTTGCGGGGGTCCGACGGCGAGGCGCGCCGCGAGACCTCGGGCGATGGCGGTCCGGGCGTTGCCTCACGCCGCCACGCCGCAGGCTACTCTGCGGTCCGGGGCCAGACAAGCGCGTCACGCTGCCGGCGGGCAGGTCCAACGAGTCGGCTTCGCGCCCGACGTTCAGTCGAACGGCCACGGGTTCGGCGGCTGGCTGATCGGGGTCTGTACCGACGTCGGCTGATCCTTCAACAGCTTGAGAAGCTTGTCGACATAGGTCAGGTCGTCTGCGATGTCCGGGTCGGCGACTCCGTCGGTCTTCTCGTGATCGTCGAGCCACGCCTGGACCTCCGGGCGCAGCGCGATCAGCACGCTCTGTGCCGCTCCCGGGTCGCCATCGCCGTACAGGCCCACGGCCATGCGGAAGCCGGTGTAGAGGTTCAACATGACGAAGGCCTTCTCGGCAGTCTTGTTGCTGAACCAGCCGCCGTCGGCGACCTGGCCTGGCAGCGATGGGCTATCGAGCTTGGCGCTTTGGAAGTGCGTGTCGCCGGTCTTCGGGTCGGTCCAGGTGATGTCCACCGTGCCGACGTGGAGCAACTTGCTGTCGCCGGTCAGGCCCGCCATCGGCACCAGCTCGACGAGGATGGCGCCACCGCCGCCGCGTCGGCCTTCGTCGATCGGCGCGCTGGAGTCGGTTCGCTTCGCCAGGAACAGCGTCGGGATCTCGATTCTGCCGCCGTCCGAGGTGGGCGTGAACCCATGTGTTCCGTACGCGCCGCCGAGGTAGTAGCCCTCGCCGGTGGCCACGTCGATCTGCACGTCGACCGCGAGCGGGTAGAACGCCGTCTTGACCTCTTCGGTGAAGACCTCCTTGACCGCGGCGGGCTTCTCGAGGAAGTAGAAGTTGCCCGCGCCGACCTCGGCGAGCTGGCGCATCACCTCGACGTCGAAGTCCTTGCCCACACCGATCGTCGTCAGGCCGATGCCCTGCTTGGCGTAGGCGATCGCGAGCGAGCGCATCTTCGCCGGATCCTGCAGCCCCGACGTCGCCTTGCCGTCGCTCAACAGGATCACGCGGTCGTCGTGAGCGCTGTTGGCGTGCGCTTCAGCGAGCTGGTACGCCTCGAAGAGGCCGCCGTAGAGGTTGGTGGCGCCGCCCGCGGCCAGGTTCTGGAAGGCGCTCTCCATCGTCGCCTTGTCGTCGAGGCCGAGGTGCTCGAAGACGAGCTTGGTGTTTGTGTCGTAGCTCACCAACGTGAGTCGATCCTCCACACCGAGGTGGTCGAGCATACGCACCAGCCCCTCGCGGACGAAGGTGATCGAGTCGCCCTGCATCGAGCCGCTGACGTCGATCGCCAAGACCAGGTGCAGGGGCGGGCGCTCGAGCTTGTCGACGTCGACCGGCGAGTTCAGGCCGATCTGGACCAGCGCGCAGTCCGAACCCGTGATCATGTTGCCCATCAACCCGAGCAGGCCGTGCATGCACAGGTCGGCGCCGCAGGTCGCAGTCGGGTAGTCGAGCTTGTGTTCGGCGAAGAAGCCGAGGTCATCGAGGGTGCCCGGCGCGGGGATCTTGCCGTCGTCGATGATCTGCCGGAAGAGGCCAAAGTCCTGGGCGCCGGCTTGGGTGACGCCGGTCGAACCGCCGCCACCGCCGAAGTCCTTGCTGCTGGTCGTGCCCCCTCCCATCGTTGCTTCGTCGCTGCTACTGCACGCCGTTGCGCCGGCCAGCGCGGCGATCGGGAGAAGAAGAAAGAGGAGGAAGCGGGGGGCGTTCTTCATAGCGAACCTCTTCATGGCGAACCTCGGGGGGGGCTGTCGGGGACTCTCATCTGGCCTGTATTCGTTCTCGTCGCTGTCTCGTTCTCGTCGCTGTTTCGTTCTCGTCGCTGTTTCGTTCTCGCCGGGGCCGCGACGCAGCCGCGCGCAGGCTGCCCGGGTCACTTGCCCGGATCGCTGTACACGGACTCAAGAAGCAACCCCAGCGCGCCGCCGTCGCAGGTCGGATCGACGGCGTGTACGCGCTGGGCGCGCACCAGGTAGACCGTCTCGCCTGTGTCGAAGGTCACGGACTGGCCCGCTCGCAAGCTGGTTCCATTCGCCACGGCCGCGCCGGTGATCTGTACCGATTGCGGCATCGCGTAGCTGCCACAGCTGTCGTGGTGGCCCGTGCAGCCCGCAACATCGGCCGTTTGGATGGTGACAGGGCCCATCACCACCAGGTCGGCGCCGCTGCCTAGCCGCAGCCGCTTGCTGTTGTTGGTCTTGCCGCTCAGCTCGACGGCGTTGATCTCGCCGAAGTCCTGGCCGAGGCCCGTCTCGGTGATCTGCACCTCGTCGTCCGCGACGAAGGGGAACGCGCCCACCGGCACGCACAGCACCCAGCTCGATCCGCTCTTGAGGTCCAGCTTGCTGCAGCCATCGGGCGCAGTCTTCACCGCCGCGACCACCTGCTTGCCGATCGGTACAGGCTTCGACCAGGCGATGGAGTCCTCGGCTGCGGCTACCTCGCAGGCCGCCGAGACGGGAGGATCGACGCTCGGCGGCGCGCTGTGGAGCACGTCGTGGTCCGCCCAGCCGATGCCGCCCCCCTGGGTGTCCGCGCGGATCATCACGGCCCGCGCAGCTTCGACCCTGGACGCCACGGATTCGACTGGCTTGACTGGATAGTCAGCGGTCTTCCAGAACAGCAGCATCATCGGCAGGCCGCTGCCGTCGATGAGGATCGCCTCGCACTTTGCCGTCGAGATCTGCCGCTCCGGCGCCTCGCTCTCTCCCCACCACGCCGGCACCTGTTGCCCAGCGATTGGCACCGTGCGGTCGGGCTCGATCTGCCAGGCAGTCGCCGGCGCGAAGAATTTGCGCGACAGCACTCCGCTGGGGTTCTTGGCCGCCGCGTCGCAGTCGATGAGTACGCCCGCGCGCAGCCGGCGCGCCCGCACGACCACCGCCGTCGCCGTCGTGTTGGCGACCACCATGACCGTATCGAAGCCGAGCGGATCCTGGTCAGGCCAGTTGGGCGCGGGTTCGGTTGAGGTCGCTGCGCAAGCGAGGAGCCCCGCCGCGAAAGCGACGCGGGGAGCCCGGCCGGCCAGCGCCGGGGCAGCCAGAGGCCGGGTCATCGAGCCGACGAACAGGTGCCAGCCGACCAGCAACGCGGGCAGTGCAAAGAGGTCAGTCGGATCGACGGCGATCCGCCACGGCCACGGCCCCAGCGCGGTGACGGTTTCGACCGCCTCGGCCGCCGCCGGCCACACGTTGATGGCCGCGAAACCGACCCCAACCGCGATCCAGGCGAGCGCCACCGTGCCGCGGCGTCGCAGGCGCAGGGCGACGGCAAGCACGACGGGCGCGACCAGCAATCCTGCAAAATCGCTTAGTTTTCCTGTGAGCCAGCTGGGCAGGAGATCGGCGGTTTTGAGCAGATGGTCGTTGACGACCAGGACCAGCAGGCTCAGCCACCACAGCGGCGCAGCGAAGGCGCGCTCGGGCCTCCACGCGCCGGGGAACGCATCGGCAGCCGCGATGGCTGGCGACCCGGGCGTCGCGGGCGTCGCGGGCGTTACG
>CALGHC010000161.1 GCA_937915965.1 uncultured Myxococcales bacterium | reverse complement strand
GCGCGCAGGAGATCAAAACCGCCACGCCAGCTTGGCGCCCCGACCCATGGGGACGATGGCCACCGCAGCGGGTTGAGGCGCGCTCCACAACATCCAGGCCCCTGCGCCGGCGGCGGCTAGCCCGACCGCTGACGCGCCGATGCCCAGCCCGCTTTGGGTCCACAGCGCCTGCTGTTCCTGCTCGTATTGTTCGTAGGAAATATCGACCGACTTGCCCTGGTCGTTGACGGCCGTGCGCCGCTTGTCGAGCGCGGCCTGGTCGCTCGAGTAGCTGACCAGCAGCCAGACGCCGACGCCGGCAAGGACCGCTCCAGAGCCCAGCGCGGCCCAACCGGCGGTTCCCTGCCAGTCGCTTGGCGGCGCAGCCACCGTAGCGGCCGCGGCGCTCGGAGCCGCGGCGACATCTTTCGTCGTCGCGCTCGCAGCCGCGGCGACATCCTTCGCCGTCGCGCTCGGAGCCCCGGCGCCGCTCGGATTCTCCGCCGCATGCGTTGCCGGCGCTTTGGTCGATTCTGGCGGCGGCGGCGCGCCAGCGGCGCCATCGACAACCGGGCGCGTGGCAGTCTTGGCACGGGCCAGCGCCGCCCGCACGGCCTTGACCTCGTCGAGATGCAGTGTCGCCCGAGACCGGGTCGCCGCATCGAGATTCGGCAGCGCGATCAGCTCCTTGAAGTGCGCCTCGGCCACCTCGAGCATCATCAACCGTTGCTCGGAACGCGCGGCATTGAAGAGGAAGGCTGGCTGTGGATCCAGCCGGTAGGCCGTGTGATACAGCTTGGCGGCCTCCTTGAAGTCCCCGGTCTTGTACATGTGCGTGGCGAGCTTGTGGGCCGAAAGCGCCGTCTCGCCACCGGCGTCAGCGGCGCCACCGGCCTGACCAAACGCCGCGAGCGGCACAGCCACCGCTGCGACAAGCAACGCGCACAAGAAAGTAGCAGCCCCAGCCAGCTTCATCTCTTCCCCTTGCGCTCAGCCGCCGCGTTGCACTGTGGACCTCGGCCAGCAGGCGCGGTCGCAGCATGGTCCGCAGCCAACCCCTGCCGCAGCTTCGAATTGACCCTCCGCGCGACGTGAGCCCGCGCTGGCCCCCTGGCGACGCCGACCCATAACATTTCACCGTGCGTTACTGTGCGTATGTTCCAGCGAGTGTCGTGAGATTGCTGGTGGAACCCGGGCCGCCCTTGGGGAGTCGAGACACGCCATCGCGGTCTTCGGTCAAACAGCCCACACCGAGTACGGCGCCACAATCACTGCCCCGCCCCATCCGACTGACCGGTCCAATGCGGCCCCGGGGCGGTCGCACGCGGTCATCAAGCCCAGCCTCCGTGCTCGGAAGGCCAGCGTTCGCGCGGAGCGATCCCCGTGGACTCGACCCTAGATGTTTGCCCAGCCGCCACGGACACGACTATGGTGCCCGCCAAGCCAGGACGGCACCTGACATGGAGCAGCCGGTCATGAGTTACAATCGACTGTTCGCGCGCCACCCGATCACTCTTGAGGTCGAGATGCGCGATGGCCCCGAGTGGGTGAAGCTGGTCACCACCGACGTCTCGCGCCAGGGTGTCGGTCTGCGCACCAATCGGCCAGCGGGACTCGACCGCATCGTGCAGCTCCGAGTGAACCTGCCGCAGGGGGAACGCTTCGAGGCGATGGGGCGCGTGCGCCGTGTCGCGAGGCACCAGGCCGACGGCTCGCCGACCTCTGGCATGGGCGTGGAGTTCTTCTCGATGTCCGAGAAGGATCGCGACCTTTGGGACACGTTCATATTCGATCTGGTCAAACGGAGCCAGCCGGCGGCAAGCGGCTACGTCGAGAACAGCCAGCTCCTGCGCGACGCGTTGCCACCCGAGCAGATGCGGCAGTTGATGCGGCGCATGCGTCTTGAGGGTGACCCGCTTCCCCGTGGGCAGGCAGGACCAGCTGCTTCGTCCGCAGCCGCGGCAGAGGCCGGGGCACGACGAGCCGGGCCCGAGGAGCCGGTTGTGATGCCGGCGGCGCCGCCGCCGCGCTTCGTCTCGATCCGGCCAGGCAGCATCGAGCGCCTTGGCGACCTCGCGGTACGTTGCCGCGACGCGGCGACGATCTTCGCGCGCACAGCCACAGTCTGCGTCGTCGGCCAGCCCATCGATGTCGCCATCATCCATCCCGAGACGGACGCGGAGTTCATCCTCCACGGCCGGGTCGAGCGCTTGGTGACAGCGACCGATGGGGCGTATGCCGGCATCCAGGTTCGCCTGCCCAAACTTGGCGGGTCTGGTCGCACCGCGTTCGAACGGTTCGTCGCCACGGGCCACGCAGGCAACAAACCCAGCGCACAGGCGGCCGCGCGGGTCGCCAGGCTGCGGGCCGCTACCGAGCGAACACCGCGTTCTGCGGCAGCGCACGCCGAGCTGGCCTGGGCGCTCCTCATCGACGAGCAGGCAGCCGAGGTGGCGGTCAAGAGTTTCCTCGCGGCGCTCGCGCTCAACGACCAGTTTGCGCCCGCACATTGTGGTCTGGCGCTGGCATACGCCCTCGCCGGCGACCAGGCGAGGGCCCTGGCGTTTGGTGGCGTTGCCCGTGACCTGGAGACATTCGAGGACTAGCTGCTGGCTCGCC
>CALGHC010000160.1 GCA_937915965.1 uncultured Myxococcales bacterium | reverse complement strand
ATCCGGCTGGGTCCGAAGGGTCGCCATCGACAAATAGCAGCGACGTGGGTCGAACACCCGGCCGGTCCGGGTCGGCGATGTCGAGGATCGCTCTGGTCGCTTCGATGGCGCTTGCGCGCACGTTGGGCCTCTGGACTCGGGCGGGGCGACGCGGCTGGCGGGGACGCCCGCTGGGCTGGTCGGCCGACGGTGGTTCGGTCGCCGTCTCGTCGGGCACGTCGACGTCCTGTGGTGCTTGCGGGCGGTGGGTCGGCGGCGTCTGCGGGCTGCGTGCATCGATGGGCTCGGTTGGGCGCGCGTAGACCGGCCAGGCGTCGTCTGGTTCGTCGTCCGGCGGCACGAACTCTGCCCAGGTGGGCGCGGCCCATGCCGGCGGCGGGCCGCTGAGGAAGGCGACGGTGAGGGGAATGGCGACCAGCACCGCGGCGAGGGCGAAACTCACGCCAAGGCGCACGTCCTCGCGCCGCAAGCGGCGGCCGGCGAGGCGCGGCGGTACGGCGATGCGGCGCAGCTCAAACTGAAACGCGCCAAGCTGCAGCCGAGCGAACGAGCCCGGCCCGAGCGGCACCCGGCTGCCGAGCAGTTGCCCAAGGCCGCCCGAGCGCAGGCTGGCGACGTCGAACGACTCACCGTCAATGCAGACCTCGCCCTGCAAATTCGGGTTGTCTGGGCACAAGGCGAACCCCGCCGACGCGTGCGGCTCGACCAACACGTGGCTGGCCGCACCGATGGTCTCCTGCGGAATCTGGAACGTCTGCCCCGGCCCCAGCGTGACCGACACCGGCCGGGGGAAGAAGCACTCGTCGAGCAGGTCGTCGCCCCAGCGCACGACGATGTCCAGACCCAAGCGGTCGCCTGCGACGCCGGCGGTCGGTTGGGTGTCGGTGCGGGGCGCTGTCGCGACTGCATCGGTGGCCATGGGTACCTCCGCGGGGCGCTCGCTGGCGGGCGGCGGCGCCGGTGTGGATTGGTCCGGGAAGGTTGGACGCGCGAGCGGGGCGGATGGTTTGTGCTTTTTTGTTTTGGGGGGTCGGGGCTCGACCCCCGGCCACAAGAAGCGTGGTTCTTGTGGCCTCCCCACTGCGTGCGGCCGGCGTAGCCGGCCTTCGGGGCGAGGCAGGTCTGGGAATCGGGCTTTCTTTCTGCTTCGCCACTGCGTGCGGCCGGCGTGGCCAGGCTTGGGGCGGGCGGGGCTGGGAATCGGGCTGTCTTTTGGCCTCGGCATCACAGCGGCGCTGGTCGGTCGAGTGGTCGGGCACGGTCCGTTGGCCGCCGTCGGTGCCGGCCAAGTCATTGCGCCGGTCGTTGCGCCCCCGGATTCGCCCGGTTCGCGGCCCACCTCTGCGCGGATCGGTTACCACTTCGTCGGACCACGCGATTGTGGCCTGTCGTCTGGCGGTTGAGGCCACGTAGGTCGTGCCCGCGCGCTTGACCGGCAGCGAGGGCGGCGCGTATCGTCCACCGCATCACTCCAGTTGAGGTCGGTCGGCGGTCTCGCTTTGCACTCCAGATCAATCGAACAAGCTCGGGAGGCAGACAGAATGAATGACACAACCGACAAGGCCAAGCGCCCCACAGCCATCACCGTGATATGCGTCATCGGGCTCGTTGGGGCGGCGCTGGTCGTTCCCATGATCTTCTCATCGGCAGCAAAGTTGGTCGGCGACTGGTACCCGCCCTATCTGGCATTCTCCGGCGCGGTCGGCCTCGTCTGCATGGTCGGACTGTGGATGATGAAGAAGTGGGCTGCGTACACCTATACAGCCTTTGTCGTGCTGAACCAGTTCGTGCTGCTCGCAATGGGCGTGTGGACCATCATGGCCTTGGTGATCCCGGCAATCGTCGTGGTCTTCGCGCTGAAGAGCCTGCCGACATGACATAGGCTTGACGCTTCCGGCGTGAGTACCGGCGTCAGCACCAGCGCCAGCACCAAGTGCCAGTCGTCGGAGCCGCGCGACAACCCTCCATCCCGGCGCCCCCGGCCCATCCCGCCAGCCCAGTCACGGCGCGCAATACCGCCCGACGCCGAACACACTCGGGTTGGCCACCGCTGAGCCGTCGTCCATGATGTGGGTGCTCATCCACACCACCAGACCGGTCTCGGCGTCGAGGAAGGACGCCAGGGTCGTCTTGAAGCCGCTGCCGCTGTCGTTGCCGCTGTCCTGGCCGATGGGGCGGCCCTGGGCGTCGTAGTGGATTCGCAGGCGCTCGATCAGGTCGCCGTCGGCGTTGGTCACGGCGCGCTCGTGCAGCGAGCCGGCCACGAAGGTCTCGGTCTTTGTCGCGGTGACCTTGGCGTTGGCGTCCACGCTCTTCGTGACGATGGCGAGCTGGTCGCCCTGCCGGGTGTAGGTCGTCAGCGACTCAGCGACGCCGTCGCCGCCGTTGTCGAGGGACCAGCCGGTGAGCTCGCCCGCCGTGTCGAAATTGTAGGTCCAGCGGTGGTTGACCTCGCCGTTGCACTCGACGTCCCAGCTCGGCGTGGGTGGGCAGGCGCAGCCGCCGCCGCAACACTGGCCGGCGTCGACCCAGTCGAGGGTGCGCGAGGCCAACGCGCCACCCGCGTCGTAGTGGAGAACGTTGGCGTTGTCGTACTTGCCGCATCCCGATGACTCGCCGCAGACCCAGCTGACGTAGCCGCAACGGGCGCACAGGTTCGGGTCCTTGGGTGGCTCGAGCGGTGCAGGGACGTGGTTGCACAGCGCAGCGTCACAGGCATCGCCCGGTTCGTTCCACGTGCCCACACACGCGGACGTCGACGCCCCGGAACCCAGCGACTTCGCCTGGCCGATCAGGCGCTTGAGCGCGTCGTACACGTAGGTTGTCTGACTCTCGAAGACACCGTCGTCGCCGTAGTCGGTCTTGTCCGAGACCAGCAGGTCGGCCTCGTAGGTGCGGACGTGGACCTCGCTGAAGCTGCCGTCCATGTTGGGGTCGAAGCGCTCGTCCACCTGACGGCCGAGCGCGTCGAAAGTGGTGAGGATGCGGTAGGGCAGCGCGCCCTCGCCCGCCGGGGTCTCTTCGTAGACGACCACGCACTCGCCCGACACCAGCTGTGCCCCGTAGGGCTTGGCGTCGAGGGTGATGTAGGCCAGATTGGCGCAGGACGTGGTGTCCCTTGAGGTCGGTCCCGTCCCCGCCAGCGCCTGTCCCAGGAGCGTGGCTGCCGGCTCCTGGCGAATCGGCGCCGCGTTGAGCTCAAGGTCGCCGTTGTTTTGGCGCGCGAAGCGAAACGGGCCGAAATCGGGGAAACCTTCGCCTGAATCCTTGTTGAGGACCGTCAGCGCGGCCAATGCCGCCTCGACCGTCGCGACCGCATCGGCGGTGTAGCCGTAGTAGGAGCCGCCCTCCATGGCGCCGGTCGCTTCCTGGGCTGCTACCTCGTCGGCCATGCCCAGACCCTGCAACCAGACCGGTCGGCCGTCGTTGTGCGCGGCCTCGATATGCGCGCCCAGCTGTGCCGCGAGGACCTCGACGCCAAAGCAATTCAGCGCTCCCTGGGAGTAGACCCAGCCGGGGTAGTTCGACCCGGCTACGACGGCCATCGGGCCCGGGAAGCTGGGGGCAAAGACGACCGCGTTGTCCGCCAGCATGGCGAAGAGCGCGGGGTCGTAGCTCTCGGAGAACGTGATCGACGGCTCGATCAGCACCGGTCGTGCGTCGCCGCGGGCGCGCAGGGCGGCGACGGCCTGACCGGCGACCTCGTACCAGATCTTCGGGTCCTTCGACGCCGTGCACGCCGGGCAGCCGCCGTCGTCGTGGGCGGAGGTTGGATTGGGTGCGTGCATCAGCACATAACCAGCGACCGTGTCATCGCCGTCGAGGTGCGTCGAGATGTAGGTCCAGATCCGAACGAAGAGCGCGCGAGAGCCGTGGTCCGCGCGCACCGCGCCGACCTCGGCGGGGAACCACAGGTTGAAGGTGTCGAAGTTGTGCAGCGACAGCACCAGCGAGACGCCGGCGTCGCGGGCGGCCTTCTGCCACGGCCCGAAGACCTCGTCGAAGGCCGCGTCATCGAGCGGATGTGGCCCGCTCTGCGGCTCGCCGCTGGTCAAGAACCAGGTCTCTTCGAACGGTAGGATCACGACGTTGAAGCCCAGATCCGCCGCCTGCTGCAGCACCGTCGTCGATGGGCGCTGCAGGTCGTAGCGAAAGCGGCCCGAGTAGCTCTGCAGATCCAGCGCGCGCACCGCCATGGCGTTGCCGTCGGAGCCGATGAGGGTCGTGCCGGCGACTCGGAGGGGCAAGCTGGGGTCACCGATCGCGTCCGCGATCGAGCCGGGCGCATCGGTGGTTGAGCCGGTCGCGTCGGTCGTCTGGTCGTCACCCGGTTGCGCCGGGCCACCGCCGCCGCACGAAGCAGCCAGCGCGGTCGTCGCGGTCGTCGCGAGGAATACCCAAGTCAAAGGCTGCCACCGCTGCATCGTCGCCCCCCATTCTGCCGCACGCTGAGCGCACGCTGAACGCACGCTGAGCGCCCTCCGGCACGTTGGTCGTCGCCTCCGACGATAAAGGCAAGTCAGATCATGGTCAACGGAGAGCCGCTCCCGCAAGGCGCGGGCCCAACCACCTCCGCCGGTCCGCCGGGCGAGGTGCCGCAGTGTCCGCCGCCGGGCCTGTGCGGGCCTGTGCGGGCCTGTGCGGGCCTGTGCGGGCCTGTTCAGTCGCGCAGCCAGGTGCGTCGCCCGCGTGACCAGGTCTCGTCCACCTCGATCTCGCGGATCTGGTCGGCGGGCACGGTGAGCGGGTCGGCATTGAGGACCGCGAAGCTCGCCTCCTTGCCGATGGTGATGGACCCGTGGCGGCTGTCGTTGAAGGCGGCGTAGGCGGCGTCGAGGGTCATCATGCGCAGCGCCTCTGTGGGCGTGACTCGCTGCTGCGCGTTTGGATGGTTGACCGCGGCGTGGATGCCAAGCAACGGATCGGCGGGCGTCACGTTGGTGTCTGAGCCGCCGGCGATGACCATGCCACCGTCGAGGATCGTCCGCAGCCGGTTGGTGGTCCGCCAGCGCTCGCCCAAACGCGCCGCGTACATGCCGTCCGGCCCGCCCCAGAAGTGCTCGAACGCTGGCTGCATGCTCGCGATGATCCCAAGCGCGGCGGCGCGGCGGATCTGGTCATCCGTCGCCAACTCGAAGTGTTCGATCCGATGGCGATGGTCGAACCGTGGGCTCCTCTCAAGCGCCTTTTCGTAGGTGTTCAGGATCTGCTCGATGGCGCGCGGGCCGATCGCGTGGAAAGCGAGCTGGACACCGGCGCGGTTGGCCTGATCGACGAACGCCAGCAGCTCGCGCGGCTTCTCGTAGAGGACGCCGCGGACCCCCTTTGTGCCTTCGTAGTCGTGGTCAAGCGCCGCGGTGTACGAGCCGATCGAGCCATCGATGAGGATGCAGCCGCCAAGCCGCTCGAAGCCGAGCCGCTTGGTGAAGAAGACGTTCTTCTCTTGGAGGAAGACGGTCACGTCCAAAGGCAGCGAGTTCATGCGGCGGAGCACCTGGTGGGCCCCCTCGTCGCCGAAGACCCGCCCCCCCTCGAGCGCATGTACCGCCGTGATCCCCTTGCGCAGCATCTGATGGACGCTCGCGCGGATCGCGCGGTCCTTGGTCTCGAGGGTGTAGAAGCGCGCGACCTGGGTCTTGGCGTGGAAGTACGCGTCGGAACGCAGGATGCCGTTGGGGCGTCCGTCGGACCCCGCCATCAGGCCGCGGGTGTCGCTCGGGATCTCCAAGCGCCTGAGCGCCGCCGTGTTGACGACGGCCGAGTGGTAGTCGATGCGGTTCACCCAGATCGGCCGGTCCGCGGACAGTCGGTCCAGCTCCGCCCGCGTCAGACGCTTCGCGTCGACCAGCGCGTCCTCTTCGAACGAGTGAGCGAAGACCCACGACCGCGAGCCTTCGGGCGCGCCGGCCTGCAGCCGCTCGATCAGGCCATCGACTGTGGTCACGCTGCCAAGGTCGATGTGCAGGGCGTCCACGCCGGTCTGGAAGAAGTGCGCGTGGGCGTCGACAAAGCCGGGAACGACGGCGCGCCCGCCGAGGTCGACCCGGTGGTTGCCGGGCACCGGCGGCGGCTGCCCCAGGCCCATCTTCTGGAAGCGGTCGCCGAGCACGACGAACCAGCTCGCCAGCGGCATCCGGTCGTCGACGGTGTGCACCGCCGCGTTGCAAAATAGGGTTGGTCGACTGCTCGCCATGCACCACCTGGCCCTTGGCCCGAGGCCAGATGGTTACATGGTCACGCCTAGCTGGCCTCTTGGGCAAGGCGTCGGCTCCAGACGTTCATGTCTTCGAGCCCCGTGCCGATGCGGCAGGACTGCGCCATCCGCCCGCGTAGCTCGAAACCCAGGCGTTGGAAGGCGAGGTTGACGCCAGGGACCTGGGCGCGAGCGAGCGTGAAGGCCGTCGGGTAGCCGAGGTCCTCAAGGTCACCGACCAGGTCGGCGAGGATCGCTTGCATGAGGCCGCGGCCGCGGTGCTCCGGGCTGGTCGCGCAGTCGGTCAGCTCGGCCGTACGCGCTTCGGGGACCAGGTCGGCGCTGGCACAGGCGATGACCTTGTCGCCCTCGCGCACCAGACGGAACGGCGTACCGTCCTCAATGTGTTGCTCGATGTAGGCGGACACACCGCTCGGCGTCGGGTAGTGGTCGAAGGTCTCGGTGATCAGCTGGGCGATCGCCTCGCCGTCGCCGACGATCGCACGCTCGGTTTCGATCAGGGGTCGGCTGCGCTCGGGCGGCGCGTCACGCAACAGCCGCTCGACCTTCTGTAGCGCGGCGGCGTCAGCAGAAAGCGACCGGCTGTCGTCGAGCGCCAGCCCCATGACCGCGCAGTCCCCGTCGCCGCTGTAGAAGCCCGGCATGGTGGCCTCCTGTTCGTAGCCCGCTGCGCGCAGACCGGCCGCCAACTCCTCGTGCACCAGCACAACGACCCTCCCGCACGACTCGCGCACCGCCTGGTGGGTGAGCGCCCGCCCGAGGGCGCGCCCATCGTCGACGTTCGGGTGATCGCAGCGCAGGCGGTCCGAGTACAGGTCGACGACAGCGTCGACGTTGGACTCGCCGGCCACGGGGACCTGTACAGTGAACCCACGCGGAGCGGGATCATCGGGTTGCGGTAGGCAGAGAATCGCAGGCATCGGAAGGCTCCGGGGGGGCTTGGCCGGTTGGAGGCGCAGTGGGCGCGGTCGCTGTGAGCTGGCCGCCGTCGCGGTCCACACATCAGGGCCACGGCGCGCACGCCAGGGCCACGGCAGGGAGGTCGTGGTCTGCAGCGCATGTGGCGGTCGTGGTGCACTTGTCGCAGTCGCGTCAGACGGCGGGGCAGGGCGTGCCGAGCCATCACTTTGAATTATAATCATATCTGCACTACAAATCAACCTCGGCGGCTCTCTGGCGCGTAGATTTGCCCCCAAGGTCCGCGAGTCAGCGAAGCCGAAAGGAAGCAGAATTTCCGCCGCCCAACCAGCAAGCCGGCACCCGTGAATGCCTTGCAGCAGCGCACCGATTGCAGTCAAAACGGGACAGGGCACCGATTCGTTTTGGCTACGGTCGGTGCCGTGCCCCTTTGGGCCGCCGTGGTCGTTGACACGCCGCGC
>CALGHC010000159.1 GCA_937915965.1 uncultured Myxococcales bacterium | reverse complement strand
TTGTCCTTGGTGCCGCTGGTCGACGTGGTACCGCCAATGCCGGGGGCGTTGGCGTGCTGACCGCCGCTGGTGCAGATCGCGCCGGCGCCACCACCGCCGGCGGCCAGGAGGGGCTGGTTGGCGCCGTCGAGCCAAACGAAGCTGCCACCACCACCCGATCCGCCCTCGTTGGCGGTGTTGCTGCCGCGATCCTTGCCCCGCTCGCCGACGACGATGCGCAGGACCTGGCCCGGCTGGACCGTGAAGGTGCCCTTCATCTGCGCACCCTTGCCGCCGCCCTCGGCGCAGGGCTTGTTCTTGCCCCCCTCGGCGCCCCAGCCCTCGATGGTCAGGCTGGTCGTGCACTCTGGGACCACGAACGACTGCACGCTGTGGACAGGCGCGAAGCTCTGGTTTCCGGTCTGGAGCTGACACTTGTCGACGCAAGCGCCGGTCTTGCAGACCTTGCCGTCGCCACAGACCGTATCGTCAGCGAGCTTGGCGTTCACGCAGCCGGTCTTGTCGTCGCAGGTGTCCTCGGTGCACGGGTTGCTATCGTCGCAGTCGACCGGCGATGTCGCGCAGCTGCCGTCCTTGCAGACCTCGTCTTCCGTGCACGCGTCACCATCCACACAAGCGGCGACGTTGTGGACGGCCGTGCAGCCGGTCTGCGGATCGCATCCGTCGTCCGTGCAGACCTGGCCGTCGCTGCAGACGAGAGCCTGACCCGCACAGCCGCCCCCCGCGCAGGTGTCGGTCGCCGTGCAGGCGTTGCCGTCGTTGCACAGCGCCGAATTGACCAGGGTCTTGCAGCCCTCGCCCTTGTCGCAGGCATCGTCCGTGCAGGGGTTGTCGTCATCGCAGACCAGCGGCTTGGCCTCGCAGTCGCCACCGTTGCAGATGTCGCCAATGGTGCACGCGTTACCGTCGTCACACGCCTCGCTGTTGAAGCCCTTGACGCAGCCCTTGTCGGGCACGCAGGTGTCGGTCGTGCACGGGTTGCCGTCATCGCAGCCAAGTGGCTCATCGGCGGCGCAGATGCCGGCCTTGCAGCTGTCTTGCGGCGTGCACAACGATCCATCGGCGTCGCATGGTTTGCCCTGCAAGGGGGCGCCGTTGCTTGCGCACTTGCCGGTGAACGGGTCACAAGCGTCGGTCGTGCACGGGTTGCCGTCGTCGCAGACGGTCTTCTTGCCGGCCACACACGCGCTGTCCTTGCAGGCGTCGCCGAGCGTGCAACCGTCACCGTCGTCACAAGCGCCTCCCATGGCCACCTGGATGCAGCCGCCCTCCTGACTGCACGAGTCAGCGGTGCAGACGTTCTCGTCGTCGCAGTCGAGGGCCTTGCCGGCACAGTCGCCGCTGCTGCACGAGTCGGCCCAGGTGCATGCGTCGCCGTCGTCACAAGGCGTGCCGAGGTTCTTGTCTTTAAAGGTGCACTGGCCCGTGGTCAGGCTGCAGCTGGCGCTCACACACGCCTTGCCGCTGTCGCAGGCCTTCGCCTTGCCCGAGACGCAGCCGCCGTCACCACACAGATCGCCGATGGTGCAGGGGTTGTCGTCGCTGCATGGCGTCGAATTGGCGGCATAGACGCAGCCCTTGGCCGCGTCACAGACGTCATCGGTGCAGGGGTTGCCGTCGTCGCAGCCGACCACCTTGCCCTCGCAGGCGCCGTCGAGGCAGGCGTCGCTCTGCGTGCAGACGGTGCCGTCATCGCAAGGCAGGCCCGCCTGGGCCGGCGTCGACTTGCAGGTCACAGTGGTGGCGTCACAGGCGTCGATCGTGCACGGGTCGCCGTCGTCGCAGGCGATCGGCGCACCGACGACGCACTCGCCCCCCGCGCAGGCGTCACCGACCGTACAGGGGTTGCCGTCGCCGGTGCAGGCGACGCCGTCGTCGTCGGTCCAGGTGCAACCGCTGGCCAGGTCGCATGCGTCGGTCGTGCAGGGCTTGCCGTCGTCGCAGTCCTTGCCGGGACCGGGTGTGCAGAAGCCCGCTAGGCAGGTGTCGCCCTCGGTGCAAACGTTGCCGTCGGCGTTGCATGCTGTGTCTTCGAACTGGGTCGACTTGCAACCGCCCAGCGCAGCCTCGCAAGCCTCGAAAGTGCAGCTGTTGCCGTCGTCGCAGCTCTCCTCGTCGATCTTGCCGTCGCAATCGTTGTCGATCCCGTCGCAGACCTCGGCGGCGAGAGGCGGCGCGACGCAATCACCCAAGCCAGCGTCGCCGCAGGTTCGGCTGCCGGCACAAACGCCCAGGACCTGGCCACCGGCGTCGGTGTAGGCGACCTCGCAGGCGGTCGATAGCGCCGCAGCGACCGCCGCGGGCGCGCACGGACACACGCCAAATTGGGCGGGGCTGCCCGCCTCGGGCTTGCGCACGCACTGCTTGGAAGCGACACCCTCGGTGCTTGTGACGGCCGCACAGAACCAATCCGCCGGGCAGTCGTCATCGACGGCGCAGGCGATGCCGCAGAAAGCGCCAAGCGCCCCCTGGGTGACGCAGACCGCGCCGGTCGCGCCGAGACTGGTGCAGGTCTCCGATGTCGTGCAAGGGTCGCACAGATGCAGCGTCGCCGCGGCGCAGATCGAGATGGTGTCGCCGCCCACGCTGATGGCTTTGCAGGTGTAGCCGACGTCGCAGCTCTCCAGGCACGACTGCGGGCAGCGCGTGCCGTCGGCCGTCTCGAGACACAAGCCGATATCGCAGGGGGTCTCGTCATCGCAGGGACAGCCGGCACGCCCCGGGCAATCGTCGCCGCCCGCGACGTCGGCGCTGGCGTCCTTGTCGGCGTCGACCCCTGAGCCGTCGGACATCGCCTCGGAGTCGCCGCTGATAGCGTCTCCGACCGCTGCGCCGTCGTCGCCGAGGTCCGCATCAGACTCGACGCCGCCGTCCGCCGTGCTGTCGAATCCGCCGACTCCGGAACCGTCGAAAGACAAGCCAGTGTGCGGGTCAGTGGCGGCACTATCGGAGCCGTCGGCCCCATCTACCTCGCCACACGCGGCGCAGGTCAGAGCGACCAGGGCCGCGAGGGCGACGATGAGGGCGACTGGGCGCGTGCTTGTCATTGATCGTTCCCCCCCGCGCCAGCCTCCGGCCCGCGCGAACTACAGCGACGATACCAGGATGGGTGGCTTCGTGCCTGTCTTCAGCGCCGTGTCTTCTGAACAAAGAGCGCGGCCATGCGGCCCGACGAGCGCGGCTATGTGGGCCCGCCCGGCGGTGACGATCGCGCCACGCCCGCCACGCCCGCCACGCCCGACGTTATCCACACTGACCGGACGCCACGCAGTGCAGGCCGTCGCCTGTGTCGCAGCAGACCTCGAAGTCGCCGCAGTCGGCCTTGCCGGTGCACGGCTTGGGGCCGCTTGAGCAGTCCTTGGGACAGGACTTCTCACTCTCCATCGGCTTGCTGCACACGCCATCGCCGCAGACCGGGCCGGGCTCTTGGCAGAACTTGGAGTAGTCCGGGCAACAGTCACCGAATTCGACGCACTGGCCGTCGCACTGGCACGGCCACTGATCGGTGAACTCGCCGCACTTGTCTTCGCAGCTCGGCTCGCCGCCCATGCAGTCCTCGGGGCAGTTCATTGGCGACTCGCCGGGCTGGCACATGCCATCGCCGCAAACCGGCCCTGGCTGCGGGTCGCCGGTGCAGCCGGCCTGCTGAGCGCAGTTCATCAATGGGCCGAAGGTCTTGAAGGCCTCTGGCGGCACCTTCTGGAGACACTTCTCGAAACACGCGTCGTCGTCGCAGGCCAGGAAGCACTCGGTGGCCTGGGCGCACGCGGGCTGAGCGAGGCACTGGTCGAGCTGCTTGGGGCAGTTGTTCTGCACGCAGCTGATCGGATCGGGGTCGGTGCCGCCGCAGTCGTCGATGCAGTTGGCCTTTGTCTCGCCGTCCTCGCAGACGCCGTTGCCGCACAGTACGCCGTCAATCAGGCAGCCCTCCACGGCGATGCACTGGCCAAGTCCGGCGAAGGCCTGGCCGCCCGCGCCCGCGTTCTGGACGCAGGCCTGGTAGCAATCCAACTCCTTGCAACCACCCATGCACGAAATGATCTTCGCGCAGCTCGGGTCCGACAGGCAGACGTCGAGGTCTTTGGGGCAGTTCTCTTTTGCACAGGCGATCATCGCGTCGCCGGACTTGAGCTTGCAGTCCTCAGGGCAGGTCTCGGGGTCCTCGTTGTCCGCCTGGCAGACACCGTCGCCGCACACAGCGGGCTGGCCGCAGTCTTTGGGGCAGTTGAACGTGTTCTCGCCGGGCCCACAGTCGCCGTTGCCGCAGGTGTTGCCGCCGCCGCAGTCCTTCGGGCAGTTGAAGCCGTTCTCGCCGGGCTCGCACATGCCGTTGCCGCACTTGCTGCCGCCGCCGCAATCCTGCGGGCAGTTCGAGCCGTTCTCGCCGGGGCCGCATTGGCCATCGCCGCACTTGCCACCGCCACCGCAGTCTTGTGGGCAGCTGAAGGGGTTCTCGCCGCCGTTGCACTGACCATCGCCGCAGACGGGTTGCTGCGAGCCTCCACAGCCCTCCTTGTCGGCACAGACGGCGAGCGGCTTGAAGGCGTTGACGGCCGCGGTGTCGCCGGCAGCCAGGCAGCCGTTGGCGCAGCCGCTGGTGTTGCAGCCAGACATGCAGAGCAACATCTTGGCGCAGGTCGGCACGCTCAGGCAGCCGTCAAACTCGGCGGGGCACTTCTGCTCGGCGCAGCTGATTGGGTCGGTCGCGCAGTCCTTCGGGCAGGACTGGGCGGTCTCGTCGTTGCTGCACGATCCGTCGCCGCAGACCGGCTGGGGCCCAAAGCAGTCCTTGGGACAGCTGGTCTGCTCGCCATCCTCGCACTTGCCGTTGCCACACACCGGCTTGGGTGTATCGACGCAATCGGATGGACAGTTGAAGAGCGTCTCTGTGCCCGTGCAGCTGCCGTCACCACAGACGCCGCCGTTCGGCTGCAGGCAGGCCTGCTGCATGCCACAGGCGATCACCTGGTCGGCTCCCCCCGGGGGCGCGATTGGCGGCTCGGGCACGGCGTCGGCGCTCTGCGCGCAATTCTGGATGCACTCGCCAGTGGTGCAGGTCGACGCGCAGGAGATAAAGCCAGCGCAGCTGGGATCGGCCTTGCACTGGGCCCACGCGCCTGCGCATTTCTGCTCCAGGCAGTCCGACGGCTTGGCCTGAACCTCGAGGCAATCCTTGGGACAGTTCGCTTCGGTCTCGCCAGCGCCACAGACGTTGTCGCCGCACTTGCCGCCGTCCGCGCCGTCCGCGACCGAGCCATCGGCGAGAGCGCCGCCGTCGCCGCCGCCGACGGCGTCGCCAGCGACGTTGATCCCCGAGCCCGTTCCCGCGCCGCCGCTGGAACAAGCTGCGAGCGCGAACAGGACCGCCAGTGTGATCAGCACCAGGTCGTTTCTCGTCGCGTGCTTCATGTCTTTGCCTGTCGTCTTGCGGGGGAGGTCGCCCCGAATCGGTGCGTCAGGGTAGCGATCCGCCGCCGGGGCTACAAGCACTGAGTCGCGACGGCGCGCGGCCGCCGTAGCTCGGCAGGATCGGCAGGATCGGCAGGATCGGCAGGATCGGCAGGATCGGCGCCGCGCTGGGCCATGTCTCGCCGTGCTGCGCTGCGCTGCAGCCGAACAGCGGTGTCTAGTCGTTGACCCTGTGGCCACAGAAGGACGTGATGCCACTGAGCCCGGCGAGCTTCGCTTCTGCTTCAGCGAGGACCTGCTCGACGAGGTCCTTGCGACTCTCGTGGTAGGTCACCGACAGCGTCGACATCGCAAAGCGGTCGAGCATCGGCAGCTCGGCGGCAGCCTTGAGGTAAGCGGCGGCCTCGGCGCAGTCGCGATAGCGGGCGTCGGGCTGCTTCATCGTCGACCGGCGGATGAACTCGTAGAGGTCCTCGGGCAGGTCCGGCACGACGTGGCGCGGATCGGGCATCGGCGCCCGCACGTGCTTTTGGAAGAGCGCGTCGATGCTGTCGGCGTCGAAGGGCAGCTCCTGGGTGCACAGCTCGTACGCGAGGATCCCCAACGAATACAGATCGGCGCGGCCGTCGAGCTCTCGATTGAGGATCTGCTCGGGCGACATGTAGTACGGGGTGCCGATCACCTTGCCGCCGCCTTCGGAGCCACCGGTGTGGGTCGCGATGCCAAAGTCCATCAGCTTCACGCGACCGTCGGTGAGCAGAAAGACGTTCTCGGGCTTGATGTCGCGGTGCACGAAGCGGTGACCATGTGCGTATGCCAGGGCCAGGGCGATCTCGTAAAGGATCCGCCTGGCGTTGTCCCAGTCGATGCGCTGGCTCGAGTAGATCGCCTCTTCGAGGAGCTCGCCGGTGAGCTTCTCCATGACGATGAAGTGGGTGCCGTAGGCCTGCTCGGTGTCGAGAACGCGGACGATATTGGGATGATCGAGCTGCGCGACCAGGCGGGCCTCCTCGGCGAAGTGCTCGGCGAAGCTCTCGTCGAAGACCAGGGCGTGCGACAGCATCTTCAGGGCGACGGGCGTGCCCAGCGAGGGATGCAGCGCCTCGAAGACCGTGGCGACGCCTCCCGAACCCAGGCGGCCGTTCACCTGATACTTGCCGACCCGGCGGATGCCCTGGGTCTCCATGAGGCGCTCGCCGACCAGGCGGGTGAGGAAGATGGCGGTCGACGGCTCACGAACGAAGAGCTCGCGCACGGTCGCCTTGCCGATCTTCAGGCAGCTGCTTGGCTCCTCGGCGACGATGCTGGCGCTTCGCGGCTCGTTGGTGATCAGGGCCATCTCGCCAAAGATCGCGGGCGCGTTGATCAAGGTCTCGAAGACAATCTTTTCACCTGCACGGACCTGGACGCGCACGACGCCGGTGTCGAGGACGAACATCTCGTCCCCGGCTTCGCCCTGACGAATGATCTGTGCGCCACGTTCGAAGTCCTCTTTCGCCATTGCGCCACTGAAGTGCGCGCGGGCCTCCTCGTCCATGCCGTCGAAGAGCGGCAGGGTCTCCCAACCCGGCGGCCGAGGCGGCGCGGGC
>CALGHC010000158.1 GCA_937915965.1 uncultured Myxococcales bacterium | reverse complement strand
AGCCGGCGTGCGGCATCGACTCGGTGACGCGGGCGACGATGCAGCCGGCGATCACGCACATTATCCACTGCGCGGCGTCGGTCGAGTTCACGCTGCCTATCGCGGACGCGGCGGCGGCGAACATCACCAGCGGTCTCAACGTGCTTGAGCTGGCGCGGGGCTGCGAGCGCCTCGTTCATATGGTCGCGGTCTCGACGGCGTACGTGAACCCGGCGAGTCGCCGACCGATGCCCGAGGCGCTCGTGCCGATGCCGTTTGAGCCGGAGGAGGTCTACGCCGACATCCTCTCGGGCCGCGCCGACGAGAAGGCGCTCATGGCGATCACTGGCCATCCCAACACCTACACGCTGACCAAGTGCATCAACGAGCATCTGCTCAACCAGCGCCGTGGCGATGTGCCGCTGAGCATCGTGCGTCCGTCGATTATCTCAGCGACGCTGCAGCACCCTTTCCCCGGGTGGATCGACTCTCACGCTGCTTTTGCGGGCTTTGTGGCGCTGATTGGCGCAGGCCACCTCAACGCGCTGCGTGCAGATCCGAGCATTCACCTCGATCTCGTGCCGTGCGATGTCGTCGCCGAACGGGCCATTGACACCTGCTTGTTTGAGGCGCCGGCGCCGGTGGGCGAAGAACCCAAAGTGCGCTACGCCGTGGCCGGGCTCGTCGACAGCCCGACGATTCAGGCCTGCCTCGACGAGATCCTCAACTTCTTCAAGCTGCACCCGATCGACCGGGAGCCGAAGCTGGAGTGGGTCGGCACGCAGCGGGCCAAGTTCAAGTTCAAGTCAGCGCAGCATCACGGCACGCGTCGCGCGTTGGCCAACTCCGTGCTCACGCTCACCGGTAAACACCGCGTGCGCAAGCAGTACAACAAGGTGATGGGCAAAGTGGAGTTCCTGAACTCAGCCTTCCCGTATTTCACCCACAATCAGTTCGACTTTCGACCGAGCATCCCGCTGCCAGGGCCCAAATACGACCCAGCGGAGTACGTGCGCATCGCGTGTGCGGGCATCTACACCCACCTGACCCGCAAAGACGCGACGCAGATGTCGCTGGCCGGCCGCAAGCATCGCGACGGATCGCCGGATCTGGCCTGGATCATGAAGCAACCCGCCGGCAACTGGGCGGTGCGTGGCGCGAGCTACGCCCTGCGGAAATCACTGCGTCGCTGCACCGACTCGGTGACGTTCGACCGTCCCGCCTTTGAAGCGGCGCGCGCGGCGATGCCGGAAGACGCGCTCGTGGTGATCATCCCAACGCACCGCAGCTACATGGACTTCTTGGTCTGCAGCTACCTGTTCTTCTCGCGCTCCGACCTCGGCATCCGCATCCCGCACATCGCGGCGGCGGAAGAGTTCAGTCGGATCCCGGTTCTGGGGTGGCTCTTCCAGCAGACGCACGCCTTCTACATTCGACGGGGCATGGGCGGCGAAGACAAAGAGCTGACGGAGAAGGTGCGCGATCTGGTCAAGCGCCGTGAGACGCTCGAGTTCTTCATCGAGGGTGCCCGCAGTCGCTCGCGCCAGTTCCTCCAGCCACGGCGCGGCCTGTTACGTGCGCTGCAGGGCACGGGCGAGACGTGCATGATCCTGCCCGTGGCGATCAGCTACGATCGCGTGCCCGAGGAGCGAACCTTCCTGCGCGAGCTGCAGGGCGAAGGCAAACCGAAGATGCAGCTGCGCAAGCTGCTGATGTGGACGGCGAAGATGGCGAGTGGCCGCGTCGATCTGGGTCGCATTCACGTGACGTGCGGTGAGCCGCTGCTGCTCGACCCGACTGTGGACGTGCACAACCTCAGCAACGAGATCATGTCCCAGCTGCAGCAGCACACCCACGCTACAACCCACCATCTACGGTGTTTTCTGGCCCGCAACCCCATCGAAGGTGTCGACGAGCACGCCCTGCGTGAAGGGATTGAGAGGCGTGGCGGCAAGGTCTTCGACAGCTCGCTGGATGGCCACGAAGACGTCGACGCAGAGATTGAGCGGACGATGCGGTACAACTGGCAGCACCTGTTCTTCCCGGAAGCGCGGGCGCTTTACCCGGAGCACCCGGCCATTGCGCACCACATCGACGGCAACGCCTTCACCGCAGAGAGCATGGTCGCGTTGACGAGTGTGCCGAACTCCGCTCCGCTGCGACGCCTGATCGAGGTGCTGCTGCGCCCGGTCTGTGCGGAGTACGTGGCGACGGCGCGGTGGTTGGCGACGACCCAGATCCCGATCGGCGACGTGGACGCAGCCACCATCGTGCGCAGCCTGCCGCAGTGTCACTTGCCAACCGTGCAGCGTGTGCTGACGGACCTGTTGGAGCGCGGTTTGCTGGTCCAGCGCGACAAGTCGTCCCTCGCCTGGGGTGTGCCGCCTGAGTCGCGCCGTGAAGCGTTGCTTGCCTATGCCGACGACTGCGCGTGGCCCGACCGCCGAGCGATGATCACCGCGGAGATGAATGATGGCGCTGCTGATAACCGGATCGACTGGATTCCTCGGGCGCCACTTGCACGAGGTGCTGGCGCTTGAGCATCCGACGAAGCGGCGCGTAGCCCTCTGCCGGAATCGCAAGGGCTGGGATCAGTGGCCGTGGGCGCGCGCGCTCGACAACACCGTCATCCTGGAAGGCAGCCTCTACGGCATCGCAGACTGGCGTGACGACCCTGCCCTCGACGACCTGGAGGGCATCTTTCACTGCGCTGCGCTCGTGCAACACAGCCGCAAAGGCACCGCGCCGGTCTATGAAACCAACGTCGAAGGCACGCGCGCCATGGTGCGCCTCGCGGCGGCGAAGAGGTGCCGGATGGTGTACGTGTCGACGAGCGGCACGGTCGGCTGTTTCGCCACGCCCGAGGAGTGGGCCGACGAGACCTCGGCGTATTGCGGGGATCCAGTTACGAGCTGGCCGTACTACGATTCGAAGATCCGCGCAGAGGTCGAAGCCCGCGCTTTGGCCGACCAGCTGGGCGTCGAGTTGGTGATCATCCGCCCGCCGGTGATGCTCGGACCCGGCGATCATCGCTTCCGCACAACGGGCAACATCATCCGCCATCTGCGTGGAAAGCTGCCGTTTTTGCTGCAGGGCGGCATGCATTTCGTCGATATCCGTGACGCCGCGCGTGCGATGGCGGCGGCGATGTTCATGGACAACCCGAAGCCGGTGTATCACCTGAGCGGCACGGCCTGCACGGTGGTGGAGTTCTTCGAGATGGTCGCGGTCGCGTCGGGGATTCCGGCGCCGCGGCTGAGACTGCCCCCGTCTGCGGCGCTGCGTTTGTCGCAGTTGGTGTCGAAGGCCGCCGATGTGCTGCCGGGCGAGCGCCATTCGCCGTTGCCGGATCCTGTCGTGTTTGAGATGGCCGCCCGCTACTGGGGGCTGCGCTCGCGGTGGTCGGGAGCTGACCTGCAGTGGGCGCCGCGGGACGGGCAACAGACGGTCGATGAGACCGTGGCTTGGTTGCGAGAGGAACATCCGCTTTGTGCGGCGGCGGGGATGTGAGGCGGTCGTTATGACACGGCCTACCCCGTCTGACCGGGCCGCAGCCCTGATTGCGCTGCTGCTCGCCTTCGGTCGGCGTGCGGGCGCCGTTGCCGCTCGTAGCCAGTGAACACGGGCAAATCGGCAGCAAACTGCTCGGTGTGAACCTCCTTGAAGGGCGCTGCCGAGGCCGAACCATGGTGTCGGTGCGGCCGCGGCTGCGGCGCTGAACGGCGGATCGCGACATGAATCGCACGTGAGCTAACATAGCCACGGCGTCGCCAGCGCGGGGCAGTCGCGAGACACCGAGGAGCGCACTCTGCAGCCACGAGATCCGAACGCAAAGCGACCC
>CALGHC010000157.1 GCA_937915965.1 uncultured Myxococcales bacterium | reverse complement strand
CGCCCCTGCGACGGCCCCCGCCGCTGTCGCGGTGCCGAAGGCCGGCGAAGCGCAGTACGAGGCCCGCCTGCGGGCGATTGAAGAGAAAGTGATCGGCATCAAGGAGAAGATCTTCCAGACGAAGACCCGTCTCCTGCTGCTCAAGGAGCAGATCCTCGACAACGTCATCGCTGAATCGCGCGCAATCCTGCTGCACAAGAACGAAATGGGCTCGTTCTTCGAGCTGCAGACCGTGCTTTACTACCTCGACGGCAAGAAGATCTACTACCAGGACAACAGCAACGGCCTGCTCGAGAAGCGGCGCGAATTCGAGATCTACAACGGCACCATCGTGCCGGGAAACCACGCGCTAACGGTCGAACTCGTCTATCGCGGAAACTCGAACCTGTTCAGCTACCTCAAAGGCTACGTCTTCAAGCTGAAGTCTTCTTACACTTTCTACGCTGCCAAGGGACGCATCACCGAGGTGGCCGTCGTCGGCTACGAGCGTGGTGGCGTCGATACCGACCTTGAGGACAAGCCGTACATCAAGTACGAGGTCAAACAGGTCCAGAATCGAGCCGAGGCGGCACAGGCTGAGGCCTCGACGAGCAAGTGATGCAACCGTCCCATTGTAAGCGCCTCCACAAGGCGGCACGACGGACGTGGGCAACGGCCGTTGTTCTACTCGCCGTCTTCGCCTCTCCGCAGGCTCGGGCCGACGATCCCGTGCGAGCGGTAGAGCTTGAGACGGAGAATGTCCGCTCCAGCGTGCGCCTGATCGGCTCCGACCTGCAGGCCGCCGCGGCCCGCGAGCGGCGCTATCCTCTCGACCGGCGCTTCGTGGAGGCCATCCTCGCCTACGAGCGCGGCAACCTGAACACGGCCGCGGTCCAGCTGATGGACCTGGCATACGACCCGGGCTTCCAGCGTGGCACCGACTACTACGAGTCCCTGTACATGCTCGGTGACTCGCTGTACCGCCTGCGCAACTATGGGGCAGCCAAGCGCTACCTCGACCTCGTCGTCAAGAGTCGCCAGGGCAAGCACTTCCAGGTTGCCCTGAGCGAGCTGGTCGACATCGCCATCCGCCTTCACAAGTACGCTGACGTTGACACCTACGCCAGCTTGCTCGGCAACATCCCGCCTAGCGATCGCCGCACCGAGCTCATGTACGAGTTTGGCCGCTCGTTCTTCGTCTCGAAGCAGTTCGACAAAGCGAGCAAGTACCTGTCAGAGGTCCCCGTCGGCACACCTCACTGGGGGCATGCGCGCTTCTACCTCGGCGCGTTGCACGTCCAGGCGGGCCGAATCGAGGACGCCCAGCGGGAGTTCCGCGACGTCGTATCGGCCGCCACGACTCGAGACGAGTCGCGGCGACCTCCGCAGGCCGTCGTCGACTTCTGCCACCTCGCCTTGGGGCGACTCTTCCTGCGCGACAAGAAGTATCAGGACTCGATCTACCACTACCAGAACGTCGACAGGAACGCCCCGGTGTACGAGCAGGCGCTCTTCGAGATGGCAGCCGCGCACCTCGCCGCCGCGAAGGCTGCGGGTGACGCCGACGACATCGACACATCGCGCAAACGCTACAAGAAGGCCCTTGAGGCCCTCGACATCCTGGTGTTGACCGTGAGCGACGACGCCGTCGCGGTCGAGGCTGCCGTGCTCCGCGGTCGCATCAACCTCATGATGAGCGAGTACGACGCCGCCGACGCCGCCTACAAGGACGTCGTCGACCGTTTCAGCGCGATCACCGGTGAGCTCTCCCGGTTTGTCACCAGCGACAAGAACCTCGAACAGTTCTTCGCCTGGCTGCTGACCCGCAACAGCGCCGACTACAGCGTCGTGCGTCCCGTCTCCGAACGCGTCGCTCGCTATCTGGAGCGGGACGAGGACATGGGCCGCGTGGTCGCGCTCTTTGACGAGATGGCCGCCGAGAAGCGCGACGTCAAGGAGTCCGCCAAGCTGGCCGAGACTATCGACGCCGCCCTCAAGCGCAGCACTCGACTCGACATCTTCCCTAGCTTGAAAGACAGCTGGATGAAGATCGTCGAGAACGAAAACCGGGTCGTCAGCCTCGGTGGCCGCGTGGTCGAGTTGCTTCGTGGCTATGCTGCGGCGTCCCTGAGTGCCGACGAGCGCGTCCGGGCAGACGCCCTGCGCAAACGGCGCCGTGCCCTTGAGACCGCGTTTGCCCAGATCCCGGCGACCGCGCGCGACTACCGGCAGCGCGAGAGCCGCGTCGACCAGATGTTCAATCAGATCGCCGCGGAGGTCAGCATCCTCAAGGCGGGTCTGCAGTCCCTGCGTGACCAGATCCTGGCGATCGAGAAGATGCTCAACGAGCGCGTCTATGGTTCGCGCGGACTGGTGCTCGGCAAGGACCGCGAAGCGGAGATCCGCAAGGCGCTGCAGTACGAGAAGGATGAGCTGCGGCGCACCTTCCGGATCGTTGACTCCCTCGCCCAGGACGTCGAGATCGAAGCCAACGCGATCGGCGCCGGCGACAAGGTCAGCGCAGACGAAGGACGCGTCCGCGGGGCCCTGCTCGCAGCGCAGCGGGCGGAGCAAGCCATCTATGCCAACGCTCTGCAGCGCGCTAACCAGAAGACCGACGCGGTCTCGAAGCTGTCGCGTGTGCGCGGCGACCTCGACACCCTGCTGGTCGAGATGAACGGCCTCTTCAGCGAGATCAGCAAGAGCGCGTCGAGCAGACTCGGCGAGATCGCCAAGGTTCTGGAGGGCGAGAAGACCAAGATCGCGGAGTACCAGATCGCGGTGAGCAAGTACGAGGACGAATCTCGGCGACTCGCGGCGAGCGTCGGCTACGCGCTGATCCGCAACGCCGAACGAAGACTCGCAGACATCGTGCTCGACGCAGACCTTGGTCTCGTGGACGTCGCCTGGCAGCGCAAGCAGGACAAAGCGACGGCCATCCGCGAGCTGCAGAATGAGCGCGCCACGAAGATCCAATCCCTGCAAGGGGTGCTCGAGTCGCTCTCTAGCAAGCCCGACGACGAGGAGGCTGAGCTATGAGCGCCCGCACCGCCACGAGGGCGGCCCGCACAACGGCTTCAGTCGGTCCCGCGTGTTCCGTCACCCGCCGGGGTCCCGCTTGGGCGGCACTGATTGGCATGGCGGTGGTACTGCCCGTCTTGATCGCCAGTGCCGCGCTCGCCGGCCCGACGCGGGCGATGCCCAAGCATCGCGGAGATGTCGGCGACGAGATCGACGATCCGATCGCAGTCAGCCAGGAGCATCGTCAGTTTCTCGCGGCCTACAAGGCCTACTCCGTCGCTGCGGCCGAGTACCGCGACGAGGTCCGGGAGTTTATTGAGGACGAAGTGCGCAGCCGGCAGAAGCGCATTGGCGCGGACTACCAGTCGCAGATCGATGGCCTCGATGACGCTCAGTTCAAGCTGCGCAAAGAGGCGATCGCCCGTCTTGAGGACTTCATCAACCGCCACCGCGGTCATGACGTCTACACTCCCGACGCGATGTTCCGGCTCGCAGAGCTCTATTACGAAGACAGCATCGCAGAGAACAACCGCTCGGAGGACAACTACGAGCGTGATCTCGACCTGTTCAACCGCGGCAAGCTGCTCGATCCGCCCGAACCCGTTGATCGCGATTTCACACGCTCAATCGCGCTGTACACCTATATGCACTGGGTGCCCGCCGGCACGCCGCTGCGGCCCCTGTCGGGCCGGCTGCAAGGCGTAGCGCTGCCCCGGCGCTGGCCCAACTACAAGTACGCCGACGCCGCGTTGTATCTGCAGGGATTCTGCGAAGCAGAGATGACCCAGTACGACACGGCGATCGCCACGCTCTCCTCGCTTGAGAAGCACTATCCGAAATCGACCTACATCGCTGAAGCGTGGCTGCGCGTTGGCGAGATGTACTTCGACAACAACGAGTTCGAGCAAGCGGCCGACGCCTACGGGCGCGCCGCGGCGACCAAGCATCCCAAGTGGTACGGCCTGGCTCTGTACAAGCTCGGCTGGTCGAACTTTCAGATGTACAACTACCCTGCCGCGGTGCAGTGGTTCCAGAAGTTGATCCAGTACTACGACGACAACACCAGCCAGTCCGATGGTCAGCAGGCCACCGACCTGCGCAAGGAAGCGATCGAGTACCTCGCCAAGTCGCTCGCCGAGCCAAGCTGGGACGACGACGGATGCGCCGACTTCGGTTGGGAGGACTCCAAGGACTCCTGCGTGTGGATCGACCCGCGCCTGCGCACGCGCTTGTATACGTCCGGCGTGTTGGCCCCGACCTTCGAGGACAACCCAACTTGGAAGGAAGACAACAAGCTGCAGGGCGAGGTGTTGGCCACGATGGAGCGCAATCTCCAGGCACGGCTGGACGTCTATGGCAGCTTGATGAGCGAGAAGCGCCCCTACCTGCGCGAAGTCCTGATGGTCTACGGCAACACCCTGCTCGACCAGGCCGAGGATGACTACTACCGGCAGGCGGTACGCGTCCTTGGCTACGTGATCGACACCTGGCCGCTTGAGCGCGAGTCACAGGGTCTGCAGCGCAAGATCATCCGCGCGACTGACATCCTCGCCGCGGCTGCGCAGAACTACCGGGTCGAGCTTGACAAGGACCCCAACAACTCGACGGCCAAGGTGGGCTTGTCGATGGCGTTGATGGCACAGGGCGACCAGATCGCCGAGCGCCGCAAGTACCTGCGCTTGTTTGCTCCCGGCTCTGCCTGGCATGACAAGTGGGGCGCCGACAAGGACCTCGCGCGGCAGGTTGAACAGATGGTCAGCCAGGTGCGGATGAACTTCGCCAAGCTGATCCACATCCAGGCGCAGAATCTCCGCTCGACGGCGCAGCAGGCCGCCGACCAAGGTCGGGCAGAAGATGCCCGTCGACTTGAGACCGAGGCGCTCGCCAAGTACGTCGAGGCCGCTGACGAGTACGAGGTCCTGCTCAAGGCGGATCCCGACGCGGCCGAATCGTACGAGCTCGCCTGGACGCTGGCCGAAGTGCTCTTCTTTGCCGGCAAGCGCTGTGACGGACTGCGCAATGAGAAGGAAGAGTTGCTGCAGGGCGCCGACCTCGAGCTCCTCCCCTATCCGGTCGAGGTGATCGAACCGATCAAGCGGTCGTGCGCCAGTATGGAGAAGTCGATCAAGTACTATCGCTTGGTACGCGACTGGAAGGGCACAAAGACCCAAGGCGAGGACGGCAAGCCCCTCGACTACACCGAGGAGGCCGCGTATTCCGCGCTCTTCGCGCTCGAACGTGTCGTCAACGCGTTTGCGTCGCTGCCCCTGGCTGACGAAGCCCGTCTTGAGACCCGCAACGTTCCAGAGATCCGGCCGGACTCGAAGGCAGACCAGGACGACGCAGAGAAGGTCGAGAAGGCCACCGACCCAGTCCGTGTCGAGCCGCGAGATCTTGCGCCTCTGGCAGCGCAGTGGATGAAGGCGGTCGACGACTACATCGCCGCAGCTTTGGCCAGTCCCGAGCGATACTTCAACGCCAAGGACCCGCACCGCATCGAGTCAATGGCCCTCAAGGCAGCCGAGCTGCTCTACAAGAACCGCAACTTTGATCCGCGCCCCAACCTGCCCCTTGTTGCCGCCGCGGGTCTCGCAGGCGTTGACAAGATGCCAGGAGATTTCTGGTCGGCCCGCGTCCGAATGATGTGGTTGATGAAGAAGTTCCCCAAGAGCGAGCAGGCGGTCGAAGCTGCCAAGGACATGGTGCTCGGCTACCGAATCGAGAACGACATCGAGAAGCTCAAAGAGGTGGGCGACTTCATCGAGAAGGCCGGCCTGGGCAGTGGCGACCTGGTCGAGAAGATTCGCAGTCAGGTTCAGGAGTTCAAGCTTGCCGCGCTGGGCCGCAACGCCGAGAGCATCCTCAAGCGGGCGCAGGACGTCGAGGCCGAGGCGAAGGCCGCGACCAGCCCTGAACAGGCGACCAGGCTCTACGAGGAGCTCCGCCTGGAGTACGGCAAGGCGGGCGACCGCTTCCGCACACTGCGAGCGGAAGCCGATCTGAGCAAGTCGGGCGACAAGACTGAGCTTAAGCTCGCCTCACTGATGAACGCGCAGCTTTGCTACTA
>CALGHC010000156.1 GCA_937915965.1 uncultured Myxococcales bacterium | reverse complement strand
CCGCCGCAAACAGACTGACAGGCAACGCGTTCTTCTCTGGATCCTTGCTGCCGAGCTGGATCCCGAAGGTCCCGCCGATCACCGCGGTCGCGACGTGAATCTCCTGCCAGGACGGCTGCGCTGCGTCGGCTGTCGCGTACAATCCGACGGTGAGCGTGTACTTGCCGTCGGCCACCGGTCCGGCGCCCGCCGTGCGCAATGCCCCTTGCACGGCGAGGGTCGCGGCGAACGCGGGAGCGCACAGGGCTGAGCCAGCGAGGCAGGCCGCGAGTCCGAGGCACATCGCGCGGGTGAACGGCTTTGGTGAGCGAACTGACATGGCGAGCCTCCTGGGATGACCGCGCCAAGGCTAGCGGTCCTGCGCCCGCAGGACAATCGATCAGCGCACTTGCCGCGCGAAGCGAGACAGACCGACGCCGCCGAATGCCTGCGGCGCGCCGGGTTCGCGGCCAGTCGCCCGCAAGGCGGCGAACAGAAAACCGGCGAGACGAGGCTCGGCAAAACCGCCGCGATCGTCCAGCTCGGCGACCAACCAGACGCCGTCGTAGTCGGCCAGGCGAGCGGCGAGGGCGGCCACATCGCGGCGCATGGGTTCGATGCCGTAGTGGGCACGGTCCATCCAGCCAGGGTGGTCGGCGATGGAAGCTGGGAAACTCTCCAGATGGTGGGAATCGGCCACCACGCTCAACTGCAGCTCGAGTGGCGCCCGGGCGAGACCCACGACGACGACAGCGTCACCAGGCGCCGCGGCGGCGATCTGAGTGGCCGCGGCGGTGAAGGCACGCGGGCCAGCCGGGATGCGCAGGAATGGGATGAGGACGGTGCACAGGCACAAGGTCGCGACGACTACGGCGACGATCGCGAAACGACGCTGCCTCGAATCGGCGAGCCGATCGCCGATCACCTCGACCCCAATCGCGCCGAGGGCGAGCCAGGCCGGCGCGGCCATCAGGTCGTAGCGACCGGCGAGAAAGATCGGTCGCGATAGCGAGACAAGGACCGCGCCGACGGTCGGTAGCAGCAGCGCCGCTGTGGGCAGCGCGACCCGGGGCAACAAGGACGCCCTTTCGCGGTCGTGCCGAACCATCAGCAACGGGACCACCGCGCCGACGCCAGCGGGCACCGCGAAGACCAGGCCAACCGCCAGAGCGATGGGCAGCGGCAGCTCGACCAAGCCCAGCTCGCCGAGGTGGTCGGGAAAGGGCGGCACCAAGGCGAGCACGCGCAGGCTGCCAGCGAGTGCGTCGACGGGGCCATGCCAAAACCCGCCGAGCCAGGCACCGCCGACCCGGGACTGCCCCGCCAACCAGACCCACGCCCACGGTACCCAGCTGGCTACGGCGAGGGTGCCCACCAACGCGCCGAAACGCTTGGTCTCGGATACGGCGCCGATGACGGCAAGGAGCCACAGCGGCAAGAGGAAGATGCCGTAGTGGTGGACGTACAGGGCCGCGCTCGTCGAGACAGCGGCGACCAGCCAGGCACGACGGCTGCCGGTCCACGCTGCCCGCATCAGGGCGGCGAGGACAACCCCGGAGATCAGCGCGAGCAACGCATAGGCGCGGGTCTCGACGCCGTAGTAGACCAACCAAGGCGACAACGCGGCGCCGACGGCGGCGAAGAGCTGCGCGCCGCGGCCACCACCGGCCTCTGCGACGATCCAAGCGACGACGGGCACGAGGGCGACGCTGGCGATCACGCTGGGGAGACGCAGCGCGACGTCACCGACGCCAAAGAGCCCGGTCCAGACGTGCATCAACAGGTAGTACAGCGGAGGGTGTGCGTCGGCAGCGAGGCGCTCGATCACCTCGCCGAAGTCGGCGCCGCCGGCGAACCAGGCGGTGCAAGCCTCGTCGAGCCAAGGCTCGCGGGCGCTGATGCGCAGCAGCCGGATGGCGGCAGCAAGCAAAGACAGCGCCGCCAGGCCGGCGACGAGCGGGCGGTCGAGGCGGCGCGTTTCGCTCAGAGCTGATCCTTTGGGCCAGATAAGGTTAGTGGACCAGCTGGGAGAGCGTGCAGCGAAGCGGTCGCGGCTCTACGGGATGACGCAGTCGCGGCCCTGCGGGACGACACGGCCGCGGCCCTGCGGGATGACACAGTCGCGGCTCTACGGGATGACACAGTAGTCCGGGAAGCCGGCGTCCTTGGCGTTGGCCAGATAGGGACTGGGAATCACGCCCCACTCGTGGGCGAAGAGGAAGGGCACGGCCCACTTGTCGGCACCCCATGGGACGGTGTGACCCAGCCCGTGGTCGCAGTGGATGACGTACTGGCCATCGGCGAGCAGATGGGTGGCGAAGTCCAGGCTGGTCTCGGCGAACGCCACGCCAGCGACGTTGTCGTCGACGCCCCCCGAAGTGAGCAGAGTCGGCACATAGCTGGCGGGGGTCTCGTACACGTTCATGAACTCGCCGGTGCCCCCGCTGAACGCGAGCACCGCTGCGAGCCACTTCGAGCGATGCATCTGCAGCCAGGTCGTCCACAGGCCGCCTGCCGAGAAGCCCATCGAGTAGACCCGCCGGTTGTCGACATCGTACTGATCGTCCAGACAAGTGAGGATGTCGTCAAAGAGGGCGCCGTCGGGCAGCGCGGCCGTCTTGCTCGAGAAACCCCAACCGGGGAACTTGCCGTTGGAGCCTGGAACAGCGACGATAGTGTTGTATTTGTTGGCAATGCCGGCCGCGTTGAAGGCCGCCGCGAAGTTCTCCGGCGTATCCCCCAGCCCGTGCCAGAGGAACAAGAGCGGCGCGCCCTTGGGTTCGTGCGGCAGATAGATCAGGACCTTTCGGTTTCCCTCCCACGACCACAGCTTGTTCTCGCCCGCCATCAGGTTCGGGCAGTCGCCGCCCGTGTAGGCCTTGGTTGGCTCGTAGCTGGGAGGAGAAGCGTCGGCGCCTGCGGCCGCGTCGTCCGCCGACGCGTCGGCGGCAGCGGCGGCTGCGTCCGCCGACGACGAATCACCCACGGCGGCGTTGTCATCACCGCCGGATCCATCCGCGTCCGTGCCGTCGTCGCAACCCGACAGGGCCAGCGCGAGCGCGACCACCAGAGCGACTACCAGGACGACAAACAGGCCGCGTGCCGACGAGGCAGCGACCGCAGACCGGCAGGCCCGGGTCGGTGGTAGTCCGTCTGTTGGCTTTCGCTGATGACTCAAGCTAATGCCCATGGATTCGCTCCGCGCCGACGAGCCGACGTGGCTGAGCGCCGGCGGCGACGCCTAGCATGTCCGATCAGTCATCTGACTTCCAGCCGGCGGCGTCGAGCAGAGCTTGGGCGCCCAAAGCGGCAGTCAGGCGACCGGCGATGACGTCACTCTCGACGTCTGCGAGCCGGGCCTGGACCGCAGGGTGCCGACGGACATCTGCCTCGAGGCGCTCCGCCAGAAGTCGCCACATCCCGGCGAGAGCCTGCCGCTGGCGGCGCCGCTCCCAGGTGCCATCCGCCTCAAGCAGGACGCGCCGCTCCTCGAGAACTGCCCACACGCTGTCGACGCCCGCGCCCGTCTGGGCGCTGGCTGTCATCACCCGAGGACGCCAGGCGGGATCGCGGCGACGCATCAACTGAAGCGCCGACGCATAACGACCGCACGCCTCTTCGGCGCGGGCCAGCCCTTCGCCGTCCGCCTTGTTGAGGACCAGCACATCGACCAGCTCGAGGATGCCGCGTTTGATGCCCTGCAACTCGTCGCCCGCCCCTGCGACCAGCAGGACGACAAAGGCATCAACGATCTCGCTGACGGCGGTCTCGCTTTGGCCCACCCCGACCGTCTCAACCAGCACGACGTCGAAACCGGCCGCCTCACAGACCAACATGGACTCGCGGGAACGACGAGCGATCCCGCCGAGCGACCCCCCGGTAGGCGACGGCCTCACGAAGGCGCGTGGGTCTCGCCCCAACCGGGCCATGCGCGTCTTGTCGCCGAGGATCGATCCGCCGCTGAGGGTGCTCGATGGGTCGACGGCGAGCACCGCGACCCGGCGCCCCTGGTCGATCAGGTGGACGCCGAGCGCGTCGATCAGGGTGCTCTTGCCGGCGCCTGGCACGCCGCTGATGCCGACTCGTACGGCCCCACCGGTGTGGGGCAGCAGGCGCACCAGAAACTGCTGGGCGTGGTCGCGATCGTCGCCGCGGCTGGACTCGACCAAGGTGATCGCCCGCGCCAGGGCGGCGCGGTCACCAGCGACCACCTGGACGGCGAGCGTCTCTATGTCGACGGGAGGAGCGGGCATCGATCAGGCCCCGCCGTGGTGGTGTGCGATCAGCTTCGCGACCAGCTCCTGGGCGGCCACGGGGATGACCGTGCCGGGAGGGTAGATGGCGGCGGCGCCGGCGGCGAACAGCTCTTCGAAGTCCTGCTTGGGGATGACCCCGCCGACGACGATCAAGATGTCGGCGCGGCCCGCTGTGTCGAGGGCGGACCGCAGGGCGGGCACCAGGGCGCGATGCCCGGCGGCGAGCGAGCTGACGCCGACGACGTGAACGTCATTCTCGACGGCCTGGCGGGCGGTCTCGTCCGGCGTCTGGAAGAGCGGCCCGATGTCGACGTCGAAGCCGAGATCCGCGAACGCGCTGGCGATCACCTTCTGGCCGCGATCGTGGCCGTCCTGGCCCATCTTGGCGACGAGGATGCGCGGACGGCGGCCATCGAGCCCGGCGAAACGATCGGTGGCCGCCCGGGCCGCCGCGACGGCGCTGTCCTGGTCGCCCATCTCGCCCCCATACACGCCACGCACCGCCCGGACTTCGGCTTCGTGTCGACCCCAGACACCCTCAAGCGCAGCGCTGATCTCGCCAACCGTGGCTCCCGCCCGCGCCGCGTCGACGGCGAGCGCCAGCAGGTTGCCCTCGCCAGTGTCTGCCGAACGGCCAATTGCGTGCAACGTCGCCTCGACCTGGACACCGTCGCGGCTCGCTCGCAGGGCCTGAAGGCGGGCGATCTGGGCGTCGCGCACGGCGCCGTTGTCGACGCGCAGGATGTCGATCTCGTCCTCTACTCCCGAGCGCCAGCGGTTGACGCCGACGACGATCTGGCGCCCGCTGTCGATACGCGCCTGGGCGCGCGCCGCGGCCTCTTCAATGCGCTGCTTGGGCAGCCCCGACTCGATCGCCCGCGCCATGCCGCCCAGCGCCTCGACCTCCTCGATTCGCTGCCACGCCCGCGCCGCGAGCTCCGCGGTGAGTCGCTCGACGTAGTAGCTCCCGCCCCACGGGTCGACGAAGCGGCAGGTGCCGGTCTCCTCCTGCAGGAAGATCTGGGTGTTGCGGGCGATGCGAGCGGCAAAGTCGCTCGGTAGCGCCAGGGCTTCGTCGAGGGCGTTCGTGTGCAGCGACT
>CALGHC010000155.1 GCA_937915965.1 uncultured Myxococcales bacterium | reverse complement strand
CCGCGATCAGCAAACCCTCATCGACGACGATCACGGTGTGCGCGGCGTCCTCGCCGGTTCCACCAAAAAAGCGCTGCCAGCGCGACTTGCCCTTGGGTCCAGCGTGGGTCAGCCACGCGTCGAAGTGCTGGCTGCCGGACGGCAGGTTGCTGCGTCCCGCCATGACCCAGCCGTCACCGAGCCGCGTCAGGGCCTCGAAACGCTGCGAGGCGAGCTGGCTGCCGAGCAGCTCGGCCCAGACCTTGTCGCCATTGCTGGCCATGCCGAGCAGCCAGCCACGCGCCTCGCGGTCGCCGGCCAAGACGAAGCCATCCGCGCCATCGGATGCCACGGCCCTGGCGGTCTCCTCGCCGTGTGCGCCGTGGGTGCGCGACCAGACCGCCTCGCCGCCGGCGTCGCTGCGCACCGCCCAGAAGTCGCTGTCGCCTTCGTCATTCGACGCCGACCGGCCCACCATCAGCGTGCCGCCGTCGTCCAGGCCGATACCCGCCAGGAAGCCGTCGGCTCCCGCGCCGCCCCAGTTGCGCTGCCACAGCTCCGTGCCGGTCGCGTCAAAGGCGACCAGCCAGCCGTCCTCGGCCTGGGTCGCGGCGTTGTCTGTGCTGCCGACGACCCGAATGCTGCCGTCGGGCATCGCGATCAGCGCCGCGGCCACGCATGCGCCGCTGCCGAAGCTGCGCTCGAACAGGCGTGCTTCGCCGGTTCCTGCACAGGTGCCACCCACACAGGCGGCGATCTCGCAGGGGTCATCGCCCACGCACGCGCCGACGACCTCGGTCTGGGTGCAACCGCCAGGTAGGGCGCAGGCGCCCACCGTACAGGGGTTGCCGTCGTCGCAGGTGTTCGGCAGACCGCCGCCGCAACCGAGCTCGCCGCAGCGCTCGCCCGTCGTGCAGGGATCGCCGTCGTCACACTCCGCGCCGATCTCGCCAGCCACACAGGAACCCTCAGAAGCATCGGCCGTCTCGCCGCCCGAGTCCGTGTCGCCGACCACGGCTGCCTTGGGCGTGATGGCGACCTCGCCGCAGCCCGCTGCTCCGGCCAGGACTACGACGACCACGGCGAGCGCGAGGAAGGCCCAAACCGCGGCCCCTGCGCGCCCCCCCCTGGCGCCAGAGTCACGGCTACTGGAACCAAGATCATCGTGCGAAATCAGCGTCATCGGCCTTCCTTGCGGACCCGAATGGGGAGGCGCCTTCGCGCAGGTCCGCGCGTCGGCCAGGGTCGGTGATCGCGTGGGTGCCTGCAAGGGGCACGGCCCGACGGCTACCGTCGAGACGCTTCACCTCGGCGTGGTCCTCTGCCACACTCCGGCCCGCGCAGCTCGCCGCCCCCTGGTGGCAAGCAAGCCGGCGCCAGCGGAGGAGAAGAGATGACGTCCTTTGTTCTTGTCGCGGCGGCCCGGCGCAAGCGGCGGCGGCTCGCCGCCGCTAGCCTGGGCAGCTTGATTGTGATGATCGCGTGCCTGCAGCTGACCGCGTGCGGCGGCGCGCAGACCGGCGCAACCGACACCGAGACCGGGCGTTACACGCTGGTGCGGCGCGGCGCCTGGCTGTGGGCCGCGCCCGACCAGGAGCGCTACCGCGCCCGTGATCCGCTCTTCAACTCCGACAAGGGGCTGGTGGCCGACGTCACCGTGTGGAGGGTCGTCGGCGAGAAGGCGGGCTGGGTGCAGGTCGAGAACCTGCCCGGCAATCGACCGGCCGGCCATTGCTACCGCGGCGAGCGCGGCCTCGACGAGGTCCGCTTGCGTCTGTGGGTCCAGCGGATGGACCTGGCGCCAGTGACCATCGGCCGCTTCTCCGCGACCTGGGGCGACGGCTCGCACATCATCCTCGATCCGGGCATCTCTGTGGGGCGCAAACGCGTCCTGCGCGGGGTCAACCCGATCGAGGTGCGGCCCGTGGCCTTCGACGGCATGACCCTTGAGGTCACGATGAAGGACAGCGACATCGGCACGATCTACGAGCCAGGCAAGGGCTTCGAGATCACGACCCGGCGCGAGCACCTCGACCGCACGGGCGAGTTCTTCTACGGCGACGGCAGGCGCGTCGACCTCGCGACGGAGGGCGAACCGCTCCTGGTCCAGAAGCAGACCTACGTCACGCCCACGGAGGTCCACTACCAGGCACGATCGCGCTGCTACGACGTGCGCTTCACCGGCAAACCCGACGCGACGCTGGCCGCGTCAAGCGCAGGCAATCCGATCCTCGCGGGCGGGGTGGTGCCTTGTTGGCGGGCGGTCGCGGGTACACCAACGGTGTGGCCCGACGGGACGGCGGCCGGGACGGCGCGCATGAACATCAACTTCGGCGATCACGGCATCGCGTCCAGCGAGGCGGCCGGCGTGCGGTGTTTCGAGGTTCCCCTGCGGCGCGTCTGGCCCGACGGCGTCGCACCGTCGGCTGAAGCCAACTTGCCTCTGTGCTTTGCAGAGACGCGCCTCGAGAAGCTCGTCTGTGGCCCGGCGAGCTGAGGCGGTGGCCGCAGACCAGGACCGAGCGGCCTCTCGCGACGCCGCGATCCGTCGATTCGCTGTCGAACGCTGGCACGGCGATACGGTGGATCACTTTGACGACGCGGTCGGCGTCGAGGAGCCCCTCGAGATCCGCATACACGGCGTCTCGATCGCCGTCATCATGCGCACTCCGGGCGACGACATCGATCTCGTCCGCGGTTTCCTGCTTGGCGAGCGCGTCGTCGGCCGTTCCGCGGATATCGTCTCGATTCGACCGTGCACGCTGCGACCCGACGGTGCCGGCTCCAGAGTCACCGGTGGACCCGGCGAATTCGCCACCGACTACGGCAGCGACACCGACACCGACTACGACACCGACAACGTCATGCAGGTCCACCTCGCCGCGGGGGTCGAGGTCGACCTGGTCCGACTCCGCCGCAACCTCTTCGCCAACAGCGGCTGCGGCATCTGCGGCAAGGCGACCATCGAGCAGGCCCTCGGTGAGGCGCCAGCGCTCACCTGCGCCACCCGGGTTCGACGCGCTGTGCTTGATCGGCTGCCCGGTCGCCTCGCCGGATCCCAGCCGGGTTTTGGCGCCACCGGCGGGCTGCACGCCGCAGGGCTCTTCACCGTTGCCGGCGAGCTGGTCGTGGCCCGCGAGGACGTCGGTCGCCACAATGCGGTGGACAAGGTGCTCGGCTTCGCGGTCGCGGCCGACCTCTTGCCGCTCTCGGATCACGTGCTGATGGTCTCTGGCCGGCTGAGCTACGAGATCGTTCAGAAGGCGCTGGTCGCGCGGCTGCCCGCCGTCGCCGCCGTGTCCGCGCCCACCTCGCTCGCTGTCGACCTCGCCACGAGCGCTGGCATGGTACTGATTGGATTCCTACGGGAAGGGCGCATGAACGTCTACGGCGCGCGCGATCGCGTGCTAGCGTAGCGGCGCGCCGCAGCCCGCGAACCATCATGCCCAACCCGCCCGCACCATACGCCCCCGACCACGCCGACCGTGCC
>CALGHC010000154.1 GCA_937915965.1 uncultured Myxococcales bacterium | reverse complement strand
CCGCAGCGTGATCTCGATCTGGCGGCTTTGCGTTGCCCGGCCGATCCCGGCGGCGCTTGGGGAACCAGCGACGAGACACCTTTGGAGTGGGGCCCCGCAGCTGCCGGCGACGAGCTCTTCTTCGCGCGCCTGATCTGCTCCAATGGCGCAGACTTGGCCGTGCGGGCGCGCGAAGGCGCGGGCGCCCGACAGGCACCCAGCGACGCCGCCAAGAGCGGGTTGGCCAGCCGCAAAGGCCTCGAACAGATCGAGCGCTGGCGGGTCCAATGCCCCGCGCCGGTCGGGCGGAGGGTTCTCTACACCAACGCCAACCGCTGCGGCAGCCCGTGTCCACCTGCCGGCTTTGCCGTGCTTCCCCTGATGGTCGTGCGCCTGCTCGAGTCGTCGCGATTGGCGATGGAGTCCGGGGAGATCGGCAAGGCCGTCCAGCGCGGCGCCGAGGCCCTCAAGGCGGGCCCCGACTTGGAACGGACCAACGCGTGGCTCGCTCGGCTGATGGTCGTCAACGACCGCCACGAAGAGGCTCTGACCTTGTTTCGACGCGCCAGCCGCATCAACCCCAACGACCCGTATCACATCCTGAACGCGGGCATCGCCGACCAGAAGCTCGGGCGCGAGGACCTCTACTTCAACGCGATCGAGGGTCTACTCGACGTGGTGGGCCGCGAGCACCCGCTGTGGGCCGAGCTGAAGTGCCGCAAGGGCGCCGTCCTGGTGCTGCATGGAGACCGCGACGAAGGCCAGACGCACCGAGTCACCGCCTGCAACGCGGGATTTCGGCTCTGCTGCACCGACCTGCCGCCGAAGTAGCGTGCCTTCACTCGCGGTGGTGTGCCCACGCCGGGCGGCGTCGCTGGTGGCGACCCGGCCGGCCTCGTCACGGCGACGAGCCGCTGCCGATCAGCGCATCCAGATCGCGCCGGTATTCCAGACGACGCCCTCGGCCTGTGGGCCCTCTTCGCGCGCCCGGATCTGGAACGATGTCGCCGGTTTCTTCATCGTGATCACGTAGTTGTATGTCGGCGACTTCTGGTTGTTGGCCAGATTGAGGTTCTTGCTGTTGGCCGAGTGCAGCTCGTCGGATGGTCCGATGCAGAAGCCACCGGGCCAGGCCGCGCCGTAGCAGTCGGTGTAGGCGTCGAAGGTGTTGTTTCCGCCCGACGTGTAGCCCTGCAGCACGAAGCCGCTGAGGCGCATCTCGGTGTAGGTCTGCCAGTTGCCCGTCGTCTTGTAGGCCATGCAGAACTGGTGGTCGCCGGGCGCCCCGTTGAAGCCGTCCCATTGGCGCCACTCGGTCTCCTTGAGCTGGCAGATACCGGCCGACGGCGCCAGGTTCTCCATCGTCAGCAGCTTGAAGGCCCACGCGTTGTCGATCACCAGCCAGCCACCGCCGTGTTGAGCCATCTCGCACTGGACCTGGTACTTGCCGCCGCCGAAGTCGGGGCCGCCGTCGGGGTCGAGCCAGAACACACCGGTCTTCACGCCGGGCACGGTGTCCTTGATCTGCTTGCAGCTGGTCGCCGGGTTGATGTCGCTGCCCGGTGAGCACTTTCCAGTCAGACAGACGCCAACGTCGCCACAGGGCGACATGTCAGCGAGGTTGACGTAGCCGCAGCCTTTGGCCTTGTCGCAGCTATCGGTCGTGCACGGGTTGTCGTCGTCGCAGTCGATCAGGACCCCGGTGCAGGCGCCGCCGGTGCAGACGTCGTCCTTGGTGCATGCGTTGCTGTCGTTGCAGGTCAGGGCGTTGTCGGTCGTCTGACAGCCCTTGACCTTGTCGCAGAAGTCGTCGGTGCACAGCTCGCCGTCGTTGCAGAGGACTGCCCCTCCGCTGCATTTCGAGCCGCTGCAGACGTCATTGATGGTGCACGCGTCCTCGTCGTCGCAGCCGACGGCGTTGGGATAGGCCTTGCAACCGTCCACCTTGTCGCAGACGTCGTCCGTGCACAGGTTGCCGTCGTCGCAGACCACCTTGCTGCCCGGCACACAACTTCCGACCGCGCAGGCGTCGCCCACCGTGCACACCGTGCCATCGCTGCAGGGCGCGGTGTTGTCGATGAACGTGCAGCCCTTGGTCGGATCGCAGGCGTCGTCGGTGCAGATGTCGTTGTCATTGCAGGTGACCTGGCTGCCGGCGATGCACGCGCTGTCTGCGCAGGTGTCCTTGTCGGTGCACTTGCTGCCGTCGTCGCAGAGCTTGGTGTTGGCCGCGAAGCTGCAGCCCTTGGCGGGGTCGCACAGGTCGTCGGTGCAGATGTTGCCGTCGTTGCAGGTGATCGGCGTGCCTGCCTTGCAGGTCCCGTCGCTGCAGGCGTCGTTGATTGTGCAGTTGCTGCCGTCTTCGCACGGCGCGATGTTGGCCTTGGCTACGCAGCCGTCGGCGGGATCGCATGAGTCATCCGTGCATGGGTTGCCGTCGTTGCAGACCTGACCGTCGCCCGGCTGGCACTGGCCTCCCTTGCAGGCGTCACCGACGGTGCAGACGTTGCCATCGCTGCACGACACGGTGTTGTCGCTGGTGACGCAGCCCTTGATCGGGTCGCAGCTGTCGTTGGTGCACAGGTTGTTGTCGTCGCAGGTCTTCTTGATGCCCGGCTCGCATTTTCCGCCCGCGCACAGGTCGGTCCCGGTGCAGACGTCGCCGTCGTCGCAGGGCTCGGAGTTGGGCGTGAAGGTGCAGCCCTTCTTGGGATCGCAAGCGTCGTCGGTGCAGATGGTGCCGTCGTCACAGACCGCCGGGACCCCCGGCTTGCATTTGCCGACCGTGCACTGGTCGCCCTTCGTGCACGCGTCGCCGTCGTCGCATGGCTGGTTGTTGGGCGTCGAGCTGCAGCCGTTCTTCGGGTCGCAGGCGTCCGTTGTGCAGCTCTCGCCGTCGTCGCAGCTCTTGGTCGGGCCGCTGATGCAGCTCTCGTCCTTGCAGGTGTCGCCCTCGGTGCAGGTATTGCCGTCGTTGCAAGGGCCCGTGTTCGCCTTGAAGACGCAGCCGATCTGGCTGTCACAGACATCGTTCGTGCACGGATTGCCGTCGTTGCACTGCACCTTCTTGGTCCCCTGGCACGCGCCCTTGATGCAGGTGTCGGCGCTCGTGCAAGCGTTGCCGTCGTCGCATGGCAAGCTGTTGTCCAGCGAGATGCAGCCGCTCTTCGGGTTGCAGTAGTTCGTCGTGCACGGCTCACCGTCTTCGCAGAACTTCTGGACACCCGGCCAGCAGATCTCGTCCTTGCAGGTGTCTTTGTCGGTGCAGGCGTTGCCATCGTTGCACGCCGCGGTGTTCGGCTTGAATACGCAGCCAGTCTGGCTGTCGCAGCCGTCATTCGTGCACGGATTGCCATCGTTGCATGGCGCCTTGCTGCCGCCGGTGCAGGTGCCGCCAAGGCACGCGTCATTGAGCGTGCAGACGTTGCCGTCGTTGCAGGGCAGCGTGTTGGCAGTGCTGATGCAGCCTTGCCCAGGGTCGCAATTCTCGTCCGTGCACGGGTTGCCGTCGTCGCACAGCGGTGGCGTGCCGGGCTGGCAGGTGCCGTCCTTGCACGTGTCCTTCTCGGTGCACGCGTTGCCGTCGTCGCACGCGATCGCGTTGTTGTTGTGGCTGCAGCCCGTCTGGGTGTCGCAGGCGTCGTCCGTGCAGGGGTTGGAGTCGTCGCAGTCGGGCGCAGCGCCGCCGACGCACCCTCCGCCATCGCATTGGTCGCCCTGGGTGCATGCGTCACCGTCGCTGCAAGGCAGCGTGTTGTTCTCGGCGGAGCAGCCGCCCTTCGCGTCACAGCCATCGGTCGTGCAGGGGTTGTTGTCGTCGCAGTTGGGCGGCGGTCCGCCGACGCACTGGCCGGATTGGCAGGCATCGTCTTCGCTGCACGCGCTGTCGTCGTCGCAGGGGCCGTCCTGGGCGGCGTGCGCGCAGCCAGCGTCCGCCTCGCACGTATCTGCGGTACAGGGGTTGTTGTCGTCGCAGTCGGGCCCAGGGCCGCCCGCACAGGAGCCGTCCGCGCAGACGTCAGCGGTGGTGCACGCGTCGCCGTCGCTGCAGTCCAGGGTGTTGGCAGCGTGCGTGCATCCACTCTCCGGAGCGCAAGCGTCCGTCGTGCAGGGTTCGTCGTCGTCACAGTTCAGCGCGTCGCCCCCCTGGCAGGTGCCGGCCGCGCAGGAGTCGCTCAGCGTGCACTTGTTGTCGTCGTCGCAGGCGTCGGTCGTGTCCGCGTGGCTGCAGCCCTTGGCCGGTTCGCAGGCATCCTTGGTGCAGGGGTTGCCGTCGTCACAATCCACGCCGCTTCCGCCCTGGCAGGTGCTGTCCTTGCACGCGTCGTCCTTGGTGCAGCCGTCGCCGTCGTCGCAGGCGCCGTCTGCCGCGGCGTGGTCGCAACCCGTCAGCGGGTCGCAGCTGTCAGTCGTGCACAGCTCATCGTCGTCGCACGCGGTCGCGCCGGCGCCCTGGCAAGCGCCACCCTTGCAGGTATCTCCCTGGGTGCATGCGTCGCCGTCGTCGCACTGGCCGTCGATCGCTGCGTGCGTGCAACCCGACAGCGCGCCGCACGCGTCCTGCGTGCACGGGTTGTCGTCGTCGCAGTTGACGGCGTCGCCACTCTGGCAGGCGCTGTCGACGCAGGTGTCTGTATCTGTGCAGGCGTCGCCGTCACTGCAGCCGCCTGCGAGCGGCGCAAAGACGCAGCCGGTCTTGGCGTCACAATTGTCCTTTGTACAGGGATTGCCGTCGTCGCAGACGAGCGCGCCGCCGGCGACGCAGGCCCCGTCGGCGCACGCGTCGGCCTCGGTGCACGGGTTGCCGTCTTCGCACAGCGCGTCGGTCACTGCGAACTTGCAACCCTCGCTCGGCAGGCAGGTGTCGACCGTGCAGATGTTACCGTCGTCACAGTCGGCGCTGATCTCGCAAGGGCACGTCCAGCCCGTGCCAATGCAGGCGCCGCTCTTGCAGGTGTCCTCTTCGGTGCACGGGTTGCCGTCGTCGCACGGCGCCGTGTTGAGCGGGTGAGCGCAGGAGCCCGTCGCTGGCGTGCAGAAATCATCGGTGCAGGGGTCGAGGTCGGGGCAGATCTTGAGGATGCCCTTGCAGACGCCATCGGTGCACTTGTCTTCCTTGGTGCATGGCACGCCATCGCTGCATACGGCGTCTGTCGGCGCGTGCACGCACAGCTTGGTCTGCGGGTGGCAGGAGTCTGCGGTGCACGGGTTGTCGTCGCCGCAATCGCTATCGGCTTCGCACTCGCACAGCCAGTCGCCCGAGCTGCATGCACCCTCCTTACACGTATCACCACCGGTGCAGTCGTCGCCGTCGTCGCACGCGGCGCCGTCGGCCGCGGACGTGGTCTTGCACTGGCCGTCGGCCGGGTCGCAGGCGACCAGCTGGCACGCGGCGTCGGCAGGGTCGCAGGCGACGACCGTCGCCGGGTCGATGCCACAAGTGCCGTTGAGGCAGGCCATCTTGCCGTTGCAGGCGTCGTCGTCATCGAGGTCGGCGCAATAGTCTTGGACAGTGCAGTCGTCGCAGATGTAGGCACCCGGGGAGCAGATGCCGGCCTTGCAGGTGTCGGCACCGGTGCACGCGTTGGCGTCGTCGCAAGGGGCGCCCTCGTCAAAGGGTGCGACGCAGCCCGCGCCTGGGGCGCATTCGTCGGCCGTGCACGGGTCGCCGTCGTCGCAGACCAGCGGGCCGCCGCCCACGCACGCGCTGTCGCCGCATGCGTCCTCGACGGTGCAGACCTCGCCGTCATCGCATGCCCCGCTGGCGGGGCTGTGGACGCATGCGAGTTGGGGATCACAGGAGTCGGCGGTGCAGGAGTTGCCGTCGTCGCACTGGGGCGCAGTGCCGCCCTGGCACAAGCCATTCGAGCAGATGTCCGCGGTGGTGCAGCTGTCGCCATCGTCGCAGGCCACGCCATTGGCTGGGACTGCCTCGCAACCGTTCGCCGGGTCGCAGCTCTCCGAAGTGCACGGGTCGTTGTCGTCGCAGGTCGCCTCGTCAGTCTGGCCGTCGCAGTTGTCGTCGATGCCATTGCACGTCTCGGCCGCGGGTTCGTCGAGGCTGCATGGGTCCATGCAGACCTTGGCGTTGTCGTCGCCAAGGCAAAGCCAGCCGTCGCATCCGGAATCGCTGATGCAACCGCAGCCCAAGCTGCCGGGGCAGTTCGAGGGGACATCGGCTGCGTCGGGTTCGACGGGACCGTCGGGTTCATCGCCGATGTCGATGTCGGCTTCAACGTCTGGCTCAACGAAGACGTCGGTATCCACCGCGATGTCGTTGTCGCCCGGCAGCTCCGGCTCGACCACGGCGTCGGCGTCCGTGCTGCCGGTCGTGCCATCCGCGTTGTTCGCATCCACAGCCGCTGTGTCGGCGACACCGCCGTCTGAGGCAACGGTGTCCGAGCCACCTGCCGTGCCACCCGGGCCGGTAACCGCGGCGTCGTCACCGCAAGCCGCGAAGGCCGCGAGGGCGCCGCAAGCGAACAGCAGGGTCAGGGCAGGGCGGCGGGTGCCAGTCAGGTCGTCGTTGTGTTGCATCTCAAACCTCGTGGTTCGGCCGATACGCTCGGCCAGCGTCAACGTGATAGCCTATCGATCGCACCCGGGGTTCGGCAATCCCGCCGCGGTCGGTCGGCTACGCCCACAAAATGCCAAACGGCGTCGGCTTGGTCCTCCGCCAGGGGCGTCCGATGAGCACACACTTTTTCATGCTGCTGCTGGCCGTCAGGTGCGTTTTCAAATCAATGGGTTCGGCACGTGGCCATGGTGGCTGCGATGGGCGCCTTGAAACGATGTAAGTGACGGACGCGATGGACACGACGGACACGTTGGGCGCGGCACGCACGACGCGAGCGACCGGCGCGAGGCGTACGATAGACGCGACGGACCGACCAGACACTTTGCTGGCTGCGGGCAGCGACTCGCTGGCGGTGCCGACCGCTACCCATCCCGTTGGCCCCGGACCTGTCCGCCCCGACCTGTCGCGGCACGACCTGTTGCGTCGCGACTTCGCGCCCCCCGACGTGTTGGGGCTCAGCCCGCTGACCGCCTGCGCCGCCGTGTGGCTGTGTGGGCTTGTCGCTGCTTGCAGCCTTCCGCCCGACGGGTTCGGCGGCGGCGAGGCACCATCCGTGTTCGACGGGGACGCGCTGGGCTGGGACGCTCGCGTCGACCCGGTTGACGCCCACAATGAGCCAGTGGCCGACGCGGCTCAGGACTCCGGCGCGGCCGTCGACGCCGCCAACCTCGATGTGCCGGGAGGTGGAGTCCCGGCCGACACGACGGGCACGCCGGACGGCGGCGAAATCACGGATGTGCCGTGTGCCCAGCCGCCCTGTGGCGACAGTCAATGTGCTGACCAGCCCGAGGGGGCCCCCTGCGACGACGGCGAGGCGTGCACGAGTGCGGACACCTGCCGCAACGGCTGGTGCGAGGGCGGCGAGAACACCTGCCAGTGCGCGACCCCCTTGGACTGCGCGCCCTATCAAGGCGGCGATCTCTGCAAGGGCACGCTCGTCTGCGATGTCGCCGTCGTGCCGCACGTTTGCGTGGTCGACCCCGCCACCGTGGTTGTGTGCGCCCCTCCGGCCGGCGACTCCTGCCTCATTGCGACCTGCGACGCGGCCTTGGGCACATGTGTCAGTCAGGCCGCGCCGGCGGGGGCATCATGCGACGACGGTAACCCCTGTCTTGTGTCGCAGTGCACTGACGGCGGCGTCTGCATGGCCACCGCCGAAACGTGCCAGTGCCAGGGCCAGGAGGATTGCACATCGCTTGAGGACGGAGACGTCTGCAACGGAACCTTGTACTGCGACAAGAGTTCGATGCCCTACTCCTGTGCGGTCAATCCTGCCACTGTGGTCAACTGTCCGGCGGTCGCTGCTGGTCCCTGTCTGCAAGACACGTGCGAGGCCGGCACGGGTGCCTGCCTGGTCGTGTTGGTCGACGATGGACTGGCTTGCGACGATGCCGACCCTTGCACGGCGGGCGACCAATGCAGCGCCGGCACCTGCAGCCCGGGCCCCGCCGGTTGTCCGTGTGCCGCTGACGCCGACTGTGTGCAGTGGGAGGACGGCGACGTTTGCAATGGCACGCTGTTTTGCAACCTCGCGCTGGCACAGTGCGCCGTCAACCCGGCGACGGCAGTCACCTGTCCCACCGCCGTTGGTGGCTCGTGCTTCGCCAGCACCTGTGTCGCAGCGACCGGCGCCTGTGAGCTGCTGCAGCTCGCCGATCAGAGCCCCTGCAGTGACGGAGACGCTTGTACCCTGTCGGACGTCTGCCTCGACGGCGCGTGCGTGGTCACGGGCCTGGCGGCGGCGTGTACCTGCGTTGGCGACGCGGACTGCGCAGCTCTCGATGACGGCGATCCATGTACCGGCACTCTGTATTGCGATCTGGTCGACAATTCGTGCAAGCCCAACCCGGTGACTGTCGTGCAGTGCCCCAGCGTCGACGATACCGATTGCAGGGAGAGCTTGTGTCAGCCTGACAGCGGTTTGTGTGAGCTCACCGCGCTGGCCGAGGGCGCGGCGTGCCAGGATGGGAGCCTGTGTACCAGCGGCGACGCGTGCGCCGCCGGCGCGTGCGTTTCTGGGGCGCTCATGGTGTGTCCCTGCGTCGACAACGCCGACTGCGTTGCGGTCGACGACGACGATCTTTGCAACGGTCCGATGTACTGCAACAAGGCGCTTCCCCAACCCCACTGCGAGTTCAACCCCGCCGGCGCGGTAACCTGCAACGTGGTCGACGACACGGCGTGCGCCGAGAACATCTGCCAGCCCACGACGGGCGCCTGCGACCTCACCCCGCGTCCAGAGGGCACCTCTTGCGATGACGACAATTTCTGCACGGTCGACGACGGCTGCGCGGGCGGCGTCTGCGTGCCCGGCCCGACCCAGTGTCCCTGCGAGGACGATGGAGACTGCGCGGCTTTCGACGACGGCGACCTGTGCAACGGTCTGTTGTTTTGCGCGAAAGGCTGGTTGCCCTGGGGGTGCGCGCCCAATCCCGGCAGCGTCGTCGCCTGCTCGCCAGCCGGTGACGACATCTGCGCGAAGGCCAGCTGCGACCCAAAGTCGGGCGCATGTGGCCCGACCGCCATCAACGACGGTGCAGGTTGCGACGACGGCGACGCCTGCACCAAGGGCGACGTGTGCTTGGCCGCTTTGTGTCTGGGTGCCCAGCCGTTGCAGTGCGACGACGGCAACGCCTGCACCGACGACAGCTGCCTACCGGCTAGCGGTTGCCAGAACGGCCTCAACGCGACCCCCTGCGACGACGGCGAGGTGTGCACACAGAGCGATGTGTGTGCGGCAGGGGCTTGCAAGGCCGGCGCGCAGCAGGCTTGTGACGACGCCAACCCCTGCACGACGGACACCTGCGTATCCGGCGAGGGTTGCGCCAACGGCGCGGTCGTTGACGGCGCGCCCTGCGCTGGCGGCACCTGCCAAGCGGGGGCCTGCGTGCCACCGGCCCAGGCGAAGTCGGTCTGCGGTGGTGTGCAACACGCGTGCGCGTTGAAGGTAGACGGCACCGTGTCCTGTTGGGGCACGAATGGCTATGGCCAGGTCGGAGCCGGCGTCGCTGAGCCCGGCAAGAATTACTACACGCCCCAGGCCGTTGTGGGTCTCTCCGGCGTCGCCGCGATCGCTTGCGGTACCATGCACACCTGCGCGATCGGCGAGGATGGCTCGGTCTCTTGCTGGGGGAGTAGCACCCACGGCCAGCTTGGTGATGGGGCGCAGGGTCCGTTCCACACCCTCGGTAAGGCCACGCTGGTGCCGGCGCTCGCCGGTGCAGTCCAGGTAGTTGGTGGCTCGTTGCACACCTGCTTGCGCAAGCCGGATGGCACCGTCGCCTGCGTCGGCGACGGCCAATACGGTCAGCTCGGAACGGGCAACAAGAGTGGCAGCCTGGTGCCCGTCGCGGTGAAAGGCCTGACAGGCGCGCAGGCCCTCGCCGCCGGGGGCACGCACACCTGCGCGATCGTCGCCGGAGGCAAGGTCGTCTGTTGGGGGCACAACGAGACCGGCCAGATTGGCGACGGCACCAAAATCGATCGGCCGTCGCCGACCGCGGTGGTCGGACTCTCGGGCGTTGTGCAGTTGTCCGCTGTCTACCGCCACACCTGCGCGTTGAAGACCGGCGGGTCAGTCGCGTGCTGGGGCAAGAACACCTACAACCAATCCGGCAAGTGGGGGACATCTGCCGACCAGACCACTCCCGTCATCGTAGCAGGCGTTGGCGGAATCGCCGCGATCGGCCTCGGCGGCCACCACAGTTGCGCGATCCAGATGGGCGGCGCGGTGCTGTGTTGGGGCTACAACGAGGACGCTGCCTTGGGCAATGGCACCAAGGTCTACCAAGCGGCGCCGGTCGCCGTGCAGGGCCTCAAGGACGCGGTTGTGGTCGGCAACGGGTGGCTGCACTCATGCGCGATTCACGCGACGGGATCGCTGTCGTGCTGGGGCGACGGTGGCTACGGTCAAATCGGCAGCGGCTATGTCCCGGTGCAGATGACGCCCAAGACTGTGAAGGGTTTCTGAGACCGCGCCGCGATCGCGTCTCACCTGCCCGCGACACCCCGCGGATCGCCCTGCCAATGCACTGCAACCGCCAGCGTGCGCTCCGGCGCGGCGGCCCGATTGTCGGCTGGCCTCGCGCGTGGCACGTTCACTGGGCGCGCCCCGACTGCGCGCGAAGGGGAATGAACCATGATCGCCATGTGGATCGCGCTTGGGGTGCTGGCAGCGGGGGTCATCTTTGTGGTGGCGACGTTCAACCGGCTGGTGACGCTGCGCAATCGCTTCAAGAACGCATGGGCGCAGATCGACGTGCAGCTGCAGCGGCGCTACGACCTGATCCCCAATCTGGTGGAGACCGCGGGGGCCTTCCTCAAGCACGAGCGCGAGACGCTCGAGGCGGTGATGCAAGCGCGCAACTCTGCCGTTCAGGCGAGCCGTCGCGCGGCCGCCGACCCGGCCGACGCGGGCGCGGTGGGCTCGCTGATCGCGGCCGAGGGAGTGCTGGGGGGCGCGCTGGGCCGGCTGTTGGCCGTCGCCGAAGACACCCCAGAGTTGAAATCTGACGCGACGATGCACGACCTGATGGAGGAGTTGACGTCGACCGAGAACAAGGTCGCCTTTGCGCGGCAGGCCTACAACGACTCGGTGACCGCCTACAACACGGGGCGAGAACACTTCCCTGACAACATGGTTGCGGGGTTGCTGCAGTTTGCGCCTTCGACGCTCTACGAAGTCGTCGACGCGAGGGTGCGGGCGGCTCCAAAGGTCAGCTTCGACTAACCGATGGACTTCTTCGAACGACAGGACGCGGCACGTCGCGCGACCGGCCGGCTCATCGGTCTGCTCGTCATCGCCGTGCTGGTGATCGTCGCGTTGGTCTACGTCGCCGTGGCCCTCACCGTGCAGTTCCGGCTTGTCGCCCAGGGGCAGTGGCACGCGGCCCTCCTTGGCCGGATCGACCTGCTCGGCCCGGTCGCCGGCACAACGATCGCGCTCATCGCTGGCGCGAGCTTCTGGCGAATGCGGCAGCTCGACACGGGTGGCGGCGGCATCGCGCTGTCGATGGGCGCGCGACAGATCCTCGCTTCGACCCAGGACGCCAGCGAGCGGCGCCTGCGCAACATCGTCGAAGAGATGAGCATCGCCGCCGGCATGCCCGCGCCCTACATCTTTGTGCTGGAGCACGAGGAGGGCATCAACGCCTTCGCCGCGGGCCACACCGCCGATGACGCGGCCATTACGGTGACTCGTGGCTGCCTGCGCCACCTGGGGCGCGACGAGCTGCAAGGCGTCATCGGTCATGAGATCAGCCACATCCTGCACGGTGACATGCTGATCAATTTGCGCCTGATCGGTCTGTTGCATGGCTTGTTGGTGATCGGCCTGGCCGGCCGGATGCTCTTTCGGCTGGGCGGAGTCGGCACTTCCTGGGCCAGCGGAACGGTTCGACGTCGCGGCGTCCCACACTTGATGCTACCGGGGCTGGTCCTGATGGCGTTTGGTGCGTTGGGGGTCTTCCTTGGTCGTCTCATCCAGGCGGCCGTGTCGCGCCAGCGCGAGTTCCTCGCCGACGCCGCAGCCGTACAGTTCACCCGCAACCCATCGGGCATCGCTGGAGCGCTCAAGAAGATCGGCAGCGCGGCTCATGCCGCGCGGCTGATCTCGCCGGAGGCCGAGGCGTACAGCCACCTCTTCTTTGGCGACGCGATCGAGCGCAGGGTCTTTGCGCGCTTCTGGTCGACGCATCCGCCCTTGGTCGAGCGCATCCGTCGAATCGAGCCGCGTTTCGACGGGCGGTTCGAGGCGCTGCCCGCCGTGGCCACCGCCCCGGGCCTCGCCGCCGAGGCAAGGGCGGCCAAGGGGGCGATTGGGGCCAAGGGGGCACGAGCCGGCGGAGCAGCCGACGGGCTTGGCACGGTGGTTGGCGCAGCCATCCTCGTCGACGCGCAGACCCGCGCACCGGTCGGTGCCGACCCGTCAGACTCGTCTTCGTCTTCGTCTTCGTCTTCGTCCTCGTCCTCGAGCGCGACTCCGCCGGCTACGCAACTGACCGGCATCGAAGACGGACTGGCCGACGGTAGTCTCATCGCCGTGCCCGAGCCGGAGGAGATGATCCGCCTCGTCGGTAACCCGAGCGCTGTCGATGTCGCGACCGGCCGGGCACTGCTCGACGCGCTTCCGCCGGGGTTGCGCGACGAGGTTCGCGAGCGAGTCGGCGCGATCGCCGTGCTGTTTGCGTTGCTGATCGACCAGGACGCTGCGCTGAGACGACGTCAGCTCGAGCGCATCGGCGCGACGGTTCACCCCGGCCTGGCCCGTGAGACCGCTCGCCATTTCAGCCGTGTGCATGACATCGATCCGCGCTTGCGTCTGCCTTTGCTCGAGTTGGCGCTGCCGGCACTCAACGAGCTGCCGGCGGCCATGCAGCAGACCATCGCGACGGCGGTCAACGACCTCATTCATGCGGACGGCCAGCACACCGTCTTCGAGTTCGCGGTGGTCCATCTCTGTCGCCGTCATCTTCGCCGGGCTGGCCCCAGACGCAGTGATCGAGTCCGGTTCTACGCGATCGCTCCGCTGGTTCGCGACGCCGAGATGTTGGTCTCGGCTCTCGTGCACGTCGGTCATCCCGGCGATGAGGCTGGAGCGTCGCTGGCCTGGAAGCGCGGAACGGCCCGTCTCTCGCGCATCACCGCGATCCGCCCCGAGCCCCTTCCGGGCGAGGCATGCACCTTCGACTCGGTCGATGCGTCGCTCGCCCGTGTGGAGGCGGCTGCGGCGGGCGTCAAACGGATTTTGCTTGAGGCGATGGCGCACACCGTGCACGCCGACGGCATGGTGACCATCTCAGAGGCGGAGCTGTTGCGTACGATGGCCGCCGCCGTCGGCGTGGCTCTGCCGCCGGGGGGGGGGCGGGGCGGAGCGAACGCTGGGGCGCTCTGAGCGGGCGTGTCGTCTTTGGTCGCGGCGGGGGGCGCCGACGTTTCGTGCTGGACCCGCCTCGGCTGCGATCGTACGGTTGCCACGGCGCGGTCAATGGTCTCACGCTGACGCACCGACGCGTGGCGTCGCGCCTCGTCGGTCGAACGGGCGCGGTGTATTCCCATCGCCATCGTCTGTGCACCGAATCGAACTACTACTGCGCTCATGGAGCCGCCAATGAAATCTCGCCCGTCCCCATCTTGGAGTCTCGCGTCGGCGCTTGCCGCCGCGCTGTTGGTCGCCGCGATGGGCGTCCCGGCCATTGCCGCCCCGCTTGATCACCGCCTCCAGGTCGAGGGCGTGCTGCGCACGACCGGCGGCGGACCGGTCGCGAACGGCGACTACGCGCTGGTCTTTCGGCTCTACGCCGACGCCGATGCCCTGGTCGCTACCTGGAAGGAGGTTCAGATCGCGGTGCCAGTTGTCAGTGGCCACTTCTACGTCCTGCTGGGCAACGCCGAGCTAGGCCAGGCCTTGCCCGCGGCGTTCTTCGCGCAGAACCCTCACGCGGCCATCAGCCTGCAGGTCTTCAACGATCCGGAGCTGCCGCGTGTCGGACTTGCGCGTGTCCCCTACGCGATGCACGCCTTGTCGGCCGACGCGCTGGTTGGCGGCCTGGATGGGGCTCAGATCAAGGGTGGCTCGGTACCCGGCAGCGCTGTCGACTTCGCCTATGCCGGTTCGGACGCCAAGGGTGGCCCGGCGATCGACGTGAAGTGCACGGGATGCGTGGGCAAGGACGACCTCGCCCCTGGCCTGCTCGACGCCAAGGCCATCGCATTCGCCGACGCGGGGCCAGGGGGCTCGGTCCAAGACGCGCTCGGCCCCCTGTACAAGGCCCTCAAGGCCAGCGGCCTCCAGGTTGGCATCGGCAAGGCCCCCGCCGATCTGTGTGCCCTCGACCTCGGTAGCGACGGCGGCGACTCGTGCATCGACGGTGTGCCGGCGCTGTGGACGCGGATCGCAGGCGGCGACGCCGAGATGAACAAGCTCGTCCGCGACGGACAGCTTGTCTACCGCAGCGACAACAAGACGGCCTGGATGCGGGTGGGCGGCCTGTGGCGGCAGCTGTGGTTCAAGGCGCTGTGTGGCGACGGCGTCGTCGAGGGCGGGGAACAGTGTGACAACGGGGTGGAAAATGGCAACGCGCCTGACAAGTGCCGGCTGACGTGCGTGCTGCCGAAGTGCGGCGACCAGATCGTCGACAAGGTCGAAGACTGCGACGATGGCAACGACGTCACGACCGACATCTGCATCACCTGCAAGGCGGCGTTCTGTGGCGACGGCCTCGTGCTCACTGGCGTCGAGGAGTGCGACAACGGCGGCGCCAACGCCGACACCGCCGACAAGTGCCGCACGACCTGCAAGCAGCCCGTGTGTGGCGACAAGATCGTCGACACCGGTGAGGAATGCGACGACGGCAACGATCAGGCCAATGACGGCTGCGCGCCCGGCTGCAAGAGCGAGTTCAAGCTCGATGTTACTTTCCTGAACTGTGGCAAGACCGGCCGAACCGGTCCATCGCAGGCACAGTGCGACAGCGCCTACGCGGGCGGCGAGCTCGCCGGCACGGTCACCGTCCAGGGCGGAATCCAGCTGTGGACCGTGCCCGCCAGTGGCACCTACCGGATCACCACCACTGGTGCCCGCAGCGGTCACGAGAACAATTACCCAGTGAGCTCGGCGGGGCGCGGCATCGTGCTCTCCGGCGAGTTCGCGCTCGTCAAGGGGCAGGTGCTCAAGATTTTGGTGGGTCAGGTCGGCCTCAACAACAACAGCTCGTCGAGCGCTGGCGGCGGCGGCACGTTTGTCGCCTCGTCCGAAAACAAGGCGATTATCGTCTCGGGCGGTGGCGGTGGTCACGAAGGCAACGCTGGAGGCGATCCCAAGCAGGACGCTTCGGCGACGACCGCCGGCAACCCTGGCTCGGGCGCTTGCCAAAACTGGCTCGGTGGCACGGACGGCAACGGCGCGACCCAGCATGACAGCGGCAACGCCGGCGGCGGTGGCGGCGGTTTCGATACCAACGGCGCCAAGGCCAGCAACACCGGCGGTGGCGGCATCGCCTTTGTCAACGGCGGCGAAGGCGGAGCGGGGCTGTACAACAACGTCGACGGTGGCTTCGGCGGTGGCGCGGGCGCGTGGGGCAATGGCGGCGGCGCCGGCGGCGGCGGCGGCTACAGTGGCGGCGGCATGGGCGACAACTGCGGCGGCGCCAACGCCGGCGGTGGTGGCAGCTTCAACGCCGGAGGCAACACGAAGGTGCTGGGCTACCACACCGATCACGGCAAGGTGCGCATCGAGCGTCTGTAGGAGCCGAGTCGACAGCGATCGCCCTGAGGTCGCCTCCCCTTCGGGGGTTTACACGGCTACCGGACTGGACTACGAAGGGCGGCTCGGCGCGTGGAGACGCCGACCAATCTACGCGTTACAGGGAGTTCCCATATGAAGCACGTTCTAATCCTCGCCCTCGCCCTCGCCCTTGGCCTGCTCGTCGTCGGCTGCGGCAAGAAAGAGGAGGCCGCCCCCGCCGCCCCTGCTGCGGCTGCCGCGCCTGCCGGCGTCGACGCCAAGACCCTCTTCGATCAGCGCTGCGCTTCGTGCCATGGCACCAGCGGCAAGGGCGACGGACCCGCTGCCGCCAGCCTCACTCCCAAGCCGCGGGACTACACCGACAAGGAGTGGCAGGCCAAGGTCACGGACGACGAGATCAAGAAGATCATCGTCAGCGGTGGCCTCGCCGTCGGCAAGAGCCCGATCATGCCGCCGCAGCCCGATCTGCAGAACAAGCCGGCCGAGCTCGACGCCCTGGTGGCGTACATCCGCTCGTTCGGCAAGTAGAGAAGCTCCCGCATCTGGTCCTGTCGCTGCCGAGGCGGGCCTCGCTCGTCGTTTGGCGCCGGGCGAGGCCGAATGGCACCGGACGGCTCGTGACTACTCACCTTCAGCACACTCGCACTTGGGGCGCTGCCTCGGCTTGGGCGTCGCCGTTTGCGATGGCTCTGGTCACGGCGGCCGCCTGTCTGGCTTGCTCGGCGTGCTCGGCGAGCGCCCGGCCCGGTTCACACGATGGCGGGGCGCTTCACGTCGGCGAGCGCATCGGCCCGGCGCTGCCGGTCGCTGGCCGAGACCTGGTCGCTGGCGGTGATTTTGATGCGGCCCGACTCGCGGGCCGGGTGATTCTGGTCGACTTCTGCGCTTCGTGGTGCGGCCCGTGCAAGGCGTCGATGCCGTTCTACGGCGAGCTGCACCGGCGCTATCACGATCAGGGCCTGGAGGTAGTCGCGATCAGCGTGGATGAGGACGAGGCCGCGGCTCGGCGCTTCTTTGACGGTCTCAGCCTGCCGTTCGCGCTGCTGTGGGACAGCGATCACGCGGTGGTCGGGCGCTGGGACATCGACACCATGCCGACCAGCTTCCTGATCGACCGCCAAGGTGTCGTGCGCCACGCGCATCCGGGATTCACCGATGCGACGCGGGCGCGGACTGAGGCACAGCTTCAGGTCCTCTTGAAGTAGCGTGGTTGCAGGGAAGGCCGAGGCGCCGGGGTGCGCCGCGGTGCGACCCGACGCGATCCGACCGGGTGGGCTGCCAACTCGTTGGCCCCCTCACCGACGCATTCGCTGAGGGGGCGCTCGCGCTGAAGGGCACCTCCCCTGCGTCCGTGGCCGCGCTACGGCGCCGCGACCAGAACCACGAAATCGCGGACCACCGCCATGTGCTGGACGCCAAGCGCGGCGCTGTCGCCGACCTGGACCGGCGAGACGTCCTCGAGCGGCGTGTAGACGCGGCTGTCGAATACGAGCCCGCCGCTGAAGCTCTGGCCGCCGATCGTCACGCCCACCTGCGCGGCGTCGAGGTCATCGTCGGGTAGGATGTGGTCGTAGGGATGGGAGCGGTCCGCGTTGGTGTTCGGGTTGCCGTCTCCGTCGGCGGCGACCTTGGCAGTGGCGACCACCTCGGCGAGCTTGCCCAACGCCATCTCGCCGCCGTGTTTCGTGTTCAGGTCGCCCCCAACGACCAGGAAGTCCGGATCGGGGATCTGCGCATGGACGTGATCGACGATCGCTTGGGCCTCTTTGGCACGGGTCGTCGCGTTGCTGGTCAGCAGGTGGACGCTCACCGCCCACAGATCGCGGTCGCCGGGAATGTCGATACGCGCCCAGACCAGCTCACGGTTGGTCGCCTCGGGGTCGTCCCAGGTGCCTGCCTCGACGATCGGCCACCGGCTCGCGATCGCATTGGGCAGGCCAAGATCGGGTTCGCGGTAGATGTGGAAGTCCGGTCCCAAGGTCGTTGCGACGAAGGACTCGACCGCAGCCACCGAGTTGTCGCCGACACGCAGCTCCTGCAGCAGCACAACGTCGGGGCCAAGTCCTTGGAGGATGCGCTGGCCGTGGCCGGGGTCCCAGGACTGCTTGTTGCCGCTTGAGAGATTCGCCGCGACGACGCGAATGGAGAGGGGCACGCCGCTCGAGTCGCCCACGTCGCCCGCGCCTGTCGCGTCCGTCGCATTGGCTCCGTCTGCTCCGTCCGCCGCGCCGCCCGAGTCGGAGACCGCCTGCCCGGCGTCCGGGCCAGCATCGGGCCCGCTTGATGACGCCTGATCGAGCCCGGCATCTGCCGCGTCGCGACCCAGATCCGCGCACGACTCCGCCGACACCAGCGCTGCGACCATTGCCGCCATTGGCAGGCTCCATCGAGTCATGCGCGCGGGACACCGGCGCCTCCGGGCGCTGAGCTGAGATGCTGGTGGTGTCGTGCCGATGGCTTCCCCTGGGGCTGTCCGGCCGATGGTGCCGGCCGATGGTGCCGGACGATGGGGGGCGGTCTACGGTGCCGGTCTGCGGTGCCGGTCTATGGCGCCGGTGGATGGCGCATGATCAACCGGTCGCGCGCCCCGCTGGTGGCATGCACTTTGCCCTGGTCATCGACGACGATCGCCTCGACCCCCTGCCACGTCTCGATCACGGCGAGACCGCGTTCGCGTCCCAGGACCATGACCGCGGTCGACAGGGCGTCCGCGAGAGTTCCGTCTGCCGTCATGACCGTTGCACAGCGCAGGCCTCGGGCCGGCGCACCGGTCCGCGGGTCGATGATGTGGTGGTAGCGCAGGCCGTCGATGACGAAGAAGCGTTCGTAGTCGCCGCTGGTCGAGACCGACAGATCGCGCACCTCAAGCAGTCCGAAGAAGTCGTCAATCGCGCCGCGTGGGTCGCGGATGCCCACCCGCCACGCTCTCCCCTGCTTGTCGCCTCCCGCCATCACCTGGCCACCAGCGGACAGCAGGAAGTTGCGGATACCCGCCGCCCGCAGCCGTCGCGCCGCAAGGTCCAGAGCGTAGCCCTTCGCGATGCCGCCGAGGCCAAGCTTCATGCCGGCGAGGGGCAGACGCACCGTGCCGGCGTCGTCATCCAGCTCGACCTTGCGGTAGTCGACCAGGGCAACCCGGCGGTGCATCTCGCCGGCGTCTGGTAGCCGAGGAGGCTCCGCCCGGAAGTCCCACAAGCCCCACAGGGCCGCCCACGACACGTCGAAGGCGCCGTGGGTGCGCCGGCCTATCTCCTGACCGCGGCGGATCAGATCACGCAGGTCGGCGGGCGCCGTCACAGCAGCGCCACCGGCGGCCACGTTGATATCACTGAGGGCCGAGCCGGCCTTCCACTCGTTCATCCGCGACTCGACGTCGCGAAAGACGTCCAAGACGATCTGCCCGGCTTCCTCGGCCCGGCGACCGGCCGGCGCGATCACCTCGACGCGCGTTGTCATGGCCTCGAGGACCAGTTGCTCCCAGCCGGTCGGCGTGGTCGCCTCGGCGAGCGTGGGCGCGCGATCTTCGGGTGCGAGCTCGACCGTCGGACTCGCTGGATTCGCCGCGGCCGGATTCGCCGCGGCCGGATTCGCCGCGGCCGGATTCGCCGCGGCCGGATTCGCCTTTGAAACTGCCTTCGCAGCGTCCGGGCGCGGCGCCGGCTGTTGCCGATCGCAGCCGCCCAGGCCCGACGTCGCCGCAAGCACACACAACGACAGCAGCCACGGCAGGGCGGCGGCTGGACGGGCACGGTCTTCGGTGAATCGCCTCATAGGGGCACGAATGTAGGCCATCGCGCTGCGCTTGTCGCCTCCCTCTGGACGCGCGCCGCGTCGATTCGACACTTGACCGCCGTCGCACGGCGACTTGACTCCCGTCAGACAGAGCCGCTCCGGCTGTGGCCGGCCAACGCGGCGACGGGGCTGTCTGAAGGTGAGATGAGGCATCCGAATTTGACTAGAGTCAGTGGCCGTCCGCCCGCTCATTGTCCCACGTGTGATCTGCGTACCAGCAGAGAATGGGGCGTGCTCGACGAGGCGGAGATCCAAACCCTCAACAAGGCCAAGTCGTGCCATACGTATCGGCCGGGTCAGATGATCTTCTACCAGGGCAACCCCTGCGTCGGTCTCTACGACGTCCTGTCGGGCTCGGTCGCGATCCGCAAGCACGAGGCCCAGGGTAGCTCCGTGCTCGTCCGGCTGGTCCACGAGGGCCAATCCTTGGGCTACCGAACGTTCTTCTCGGGAGGCGCCTATGCGGCCGACGCCGAGGCGTTGACGGTGTGTTCGGTCTGCTTTATCGACGGCGAAGCGTTGCGTGCCGTGATGGACCGCAACGCCTCAGTACGCGACCGATTTCTCGAGCGGGTCTCTCAGGACCTCGAGCGGGCCGAGGAGGGCTGGTTGCGTCAGGTCGCGCTGCCGGTTCGAAGTCGCCTCAGCCACCTGCTGCTCGAGATGCGCGGTCGATTTGCCACGGTCGCGGCCGATGGAACGTTGACCATCGAGCTGCCCATCTCCCGCCAGGATATCGCCTCGATGTTGGGCACCAGGGCCGAGACGTTGGCGCGCACCATCCGCGCCCTTGGTGAGGACGGCGTCGCCCAGTTCAAGGGACGTCTGGTCACGGTCGCAGATCTCGACCTGCTCTATGACGAGGTCGAGGGCGACGCCGAGTCGTAGCACGCCGTGACTGGAGCGCCGCCGAAACCAAGGAAGCTGCTCTAGACTCCGCCCGGGTTCAGGACCGTTTGGCCTGGGCGTCCAGCTCGCGCTCGCGGGCGAGGGCGCGCGGAAAGAGGACGTGGTTTTCCTTGTGCACGTGCGCATGCATGTCCGCTTCGAAGGCCCGCAGCTCTTCAATTAGCGCTTGGTAGGTCGCGCAGGCCCAGTCGGGAGCGACCAGGCCGTCGGTCACCTGGCGGATGCGCGACAGGTAGGCCCCAGCCTCGTCGTGCTCAAGCACCATGACGTGGATGGGGTTGCCGATGCTGCCGCATTGGAAGCCGGGCACGGTGCTCAGCTCGTCGAGGCGCCTGACGGCCTCGAACAAGACGTGCTCCTCTTTGGCCATGTGCGATCTCAGCTCGACCGCGTAGTGGTGAATCAGGTTCGCGAGGCCACGCAGTCTCCGGTCGCGTTCGCCGTGGATCCGCGCGACCTGCCGCGACAGGTCCTCGAGGCGTGGCAGCAGGCGGGCGAGCCGGACGTGATGGGTGCTCTCGATGTGATCGGTCAGCTCGGTCAGCGACATCGCACGCAGGTCCGCCTCGGGCTGCACCTGCGCGGCGTCGCTGCGGGCGAGCGCGTCGAGCAGCGCCTCGGTCTGGATGCCGCGGGCGCGACAGACCTCCGCGAGGCATTGCTCGCCAGTACTGGAGTAGTCGATCCCGAAGGCGTCAAAGACCGCGCCGCGCGACGGTCGCTCGGCGACGAGATCACCGACGTCTGCCTGCGCGCTCAATGTCGCTCGCATCGCTCGCATCGTTCACCTCGTTGTCGGCGGGGTCGCGGGGCACAGCTACGACAGATGCGGCCGGCTAGTCTTTGGCGGCTGCCAGGTCGAACGTCTCAATGGCGGCTTCGATCTCCGCGGACGACGGTCCCCCCTCGGATTCGCCTGGCACCGACGGCACGATCGAGCCCAGGCCGGGGCCGCCCTCTCCCAGCGGCGCGACAATCTCAGCGACGGTGGTGCGGATCAGATAGAGCTTCATGGCGTTGACGATGTGCTGCCAGTTGTGGTGGGCAACACATGCGTCCGCCTCGCTGCACAGCTTGCGGCCAAGCACGCACGCACGCTTGGACCACGGTCCCTCGAAGAGGGCGCGGATCTCGAAGAGGGTGATCTCGTCGAGCGCTCGAGCAAGGCGGAAACCGCCGGACGGTCCGCGCACCGAGTCGACCACGCCAGCCCTGGCGAGGGCTTGAAGTACCTTGGCGAGGTAGTTGGCGGGGACGTCCTCGTGCTCTGCGATCGTACGCGCCATCACGTAGCGGCCGGGCTCTTGCTGGCCGAGATAGGTCAGAGCGTACAGGGCGTATTGGGTCGTCTGAGAGAAGATGGACATGACACTCGTTGGGCACTGCCCGGTTCGGGTTTTCTCGACGTGCCGGTCGGCGGCGCAGGGGCGTCGCGTGGACGGCGCGGGGGCGGCACGGGGACGACGCAGGCGGCGCGCGGGACGGAGCACGAGCAGAGGTCCCGTGGCGACAACGTGCCCGGGCGTACCGTGCCGCGGATCCGGAGTCAAGTCAAAGGACAATGTCATCGCTACATCGACTGGTCGGAGCCGCTCGTCCGGACGCCGGCCTCGCCTTGGCGGCAGGTGCGTGCTATCAGCGCGGCCTGACTGCCGGCGCGGCGCAGCGGGCCGCGCCGACCTGGAGCGCTGGCTTCAAGCGCCGGCCCAGACCGCTCGCAGGAGCCCACGTGACGGCGACAGCGTGGCCCAACGCGCATGCCGAGAGTCGGTGCCTCCACTGTGGCGCTGACGTCGCCGCCGGCAGCCGTTTTTGCTGCGCTGGCTGCGAAGCGGTCCACAGCGCGCTGCACGATGCGGATCTTGGCGACTACTACCGGCTGCGTCGCCTCGACGAGGCCGGCCTTGAGGGCGTCGCGGCGAGCCCGCGGGAGGCCGTCGAACACGCCTTCTTCGACAGCGACTCGTTTCGCGAGGGCCACTGCCGGGTCGCCGTAGCCGGCGCCGCCGTTGCAGACACCACATACGCCACGCGGCTCGCCATCGATGGCATGACCTGTGTGGCTTGCACCTGGCTTGTCGAGCAGGTTGGCGCGCGCACAACCGGGGTGACAGCTGCGCGTGCCGATCTACTGCGACGCTCTCTCGAGATCCGTTTCCGCGGGGACGCCGCCCTCGGCACCCTCGCTCGTGAACTGGGTCGATTCGGCTACGGCGTGCGGCTGGCCCAGGACCACGACGCGGGCGATCGCGACCTGCGCCGCCGCCTGCTTCACGTCGCGGTCGCCGGCGCCGCCGCAGCCAACATCATGCTGCTGTCGCTGCCCTTCTACAGCGGTCTGGCGCAAGGCGCCTACGCAGGGCTGTTCGGCTGGGTCGCGATGGCGCTGGCTACCGTGGTGTTGGTCGTGCCCGCGCGGCCGATCCTGCACGGCGCCTGGCGGGCGACGCGGGCAGGGCGGGTGAGTCTGGACCTACCTTTGGCACTCGGTCTGCTCGCCGCGTACTCGACCTCGACCGTGCAACTGATGCGTGGCCGGTACGATGGCGTCTTCTACGACTCGATGGCGATGCTGGCGTTCGCCGTGCTGGTCGGTCGCTTCCTGCACGCTCGCGCCGTCGACCGCGCCCGCGCCCGCGTTGCCCTCCTGGCCGCCAAGGTTCCCGAGCTCGTGCAAGCGTGGCGCGATGGGACCTGGCGGTCGATCCCCAGCGAGGCCGTGCGGGTTGGCGATCGTCTCCGTCTGGAGCCGGGCGCGACGACTCCGGCCGAGTGCGTCCTGCTCGGGGCCGCCACCGAGGTCGATCTTGCCGTGGTGTCGGGCGAGGCGCGGCCGCGGCGGGTCGCGGTCGGCGCGACTCTGCCCGCCGGAGCCCGTGTCCTCGAGGCTGCAATGGAGGTCCGCGTGGAGCGGATCGCGGTCGAACTACCGCAGGCCGACGCCGGGTCCCAGCAGGTCACTGGCGGGCGCCTCGCAGCCAGGCTGGCGCGGTGGTGGACGGCGGCGGTCCTCGTGGCGGCGACCGCTGGCATGCTCTTGTGGCTGCCGCATGGCTGGCAGCGCGGCCTGGAGGTCGCGATGATCGTCCTCATCGTCGCTTGCCCCTGCGCGCTGGGTCTCGCCGCCCCCGTGGTCGCTGCCCTGGCCACCGCCCTGGCCGCGCGTCGCGGCGTGCTCGTGCGCAGCCCCGACCTCGTCGACCGACTCGTCGACGTGTGCGCCGTGGTGCTCGACAAGACAGGCACCGTCACAGAGGGTCAACCAGGCGTCGCTAGCGTCGAGACCTTCGGCATGGCGGACGCGGCGGCGCCGATCCTCGGCGCCCTGGCAGCCATCGAGGCGCCTTCACGCCAGCCCATCGCGAAGGCCATCGCTCGCGAGTTCGAGGGTTACGGCGGCGTTCGCCCCGGTCCCGGCAAGGTCCACAGCGAGGCGATCGCCGGCGCAGGGGTGAGGGGACGGATCGACGACCTTGAGATCGAGGCGCTCGCCCCGCGCGCGTCGCCCGACGGCTCGGCGCCCGTCGGCGCGATCGCCGCCGCGCGGACCGCCGAGGTGCAGGCCCGCGGCGAGACGACGGTCTGTGTGTGGGCGCGGGAAACACGCACCGTCCCGTGGCGCTTGGTGGCGATTGTTGGTCTGCGCGACCGGCTGCGCGCCGACGCCCGCGCAACCATCGAGGTCTTGCGCGGCCGCGATCTGCGCCTCGTCCTGCTGTCGGGCGATCACCGCCACGCGGTCGACGAAGCCGCTGACGCCTTGGGAATCGCAGAACGATACGCAGATGCCGATCCAGAAGCGAAGCGCGCTCGCATCGAGGTCCTCGCCGCCGTCGGTCCGGTGATCATGGTGGGCGATGGCCTCAACGACATCGCTGCCCTCGAGGGTTCGGCCATCGCCATCGCCCCCGGCAGCGCCTCGTCGGGAGCGATCGCGGTGAGCGACGTCGTCCTTCACGGCCATGGGATCGGCGGTCTCGCCGTCTTGTTCGAGATCGCTGATCGCAGCCGTCGCGTCGTCCTGGGTGACGTCTTCTTCGCGTTGCTCTACAACGTCGTCGGCGTCAGCCTCGCCCTCACTGGGCAGCTGACGCCGCTGGTCGCGGCCTTGATGATGCCGCTGTCGTCGCTGACAGTGGTGTCGTTCTCGATCCACGCCATGTGGCGTCACCGGACGGCGCCACGGCCGCCGATGACGCCGAGGTGACGCTGTGGGCATGATCTACGTCCTGCTACCGCTCTCCCTCTTGCTCGCCGGATTTGGTGTGCTTGCATTCTGGTGGGCCGTCGAGCGGCGCCAATTTGACGATCTCGACAGCGACGGCGCCCGGTTGCTCTTCGACCGGGACGAAGTACCGATAGCCCCCGCCCCCGCCCCCGCCCCCGCCCCCGCGCCCGCGCCCGCGCCCGCGG
>CALGHC010000153.1 GCA_937915965.1 uncultured Myxococcales bacterium | reverse complement strand
GGTTGATCGCAGATTCGATCTCGCCGTTGCCGACCATCAGCGCGCCCATCGCATTCAGCGACTCGACCAGCCCGTCGATGTGACGCGCGGTCCGGCGGATCTCGATCGCTCGTTCGAAATGCCCGCGGGCATCCTCGACGTGGCCGCGGCTCATCGACACAATGCCGATGTTGGTCAGCGTCTGGCCCAAGCCGACCCGATCGCCCACTCGTTCGCGGTACTCGGCCGCGCGCTGCATGAAGCGCAGCGCAGGCTCCATGCTGCCGCTCATCCAGTAGGTGCGGCCGATGTCGTCGCAGACCGTCGCGATTCCGTGGAGGTCGCCCGCGGCTTCGTAGAGTCGAAGCGCAGGCACCAGATGGTCGAGCGCCACTTGGATGCGGCCCCGCGTGCGGAACAGCCTACCCAGGCGGTCAAGCGCTTCCGCCCCCTTGCTGCGTGCCTGGTGCGCCCATGCCAGACCGAGTACATCGCGGAAGTACTCTTCGGCGTCCTCGTTGCGGCCATCGTCCTCGGCGATCCTTCCCAACCCGACGAGCGCACGAATGTGGACGTTTGCCAACGTGGCTGGAGCGAGTTCGCGGGCCTTCTCAAGATAGTCGCGCGCCGCCCGGTGGCGCATCTCGTCGAGGGCGTGCTCGCCCGCGCGAAGATAGACGTGCGCCGCATGATGTCGGTCGCCGGCGGCGAGCCACAGTGGCGCGAGGGTCTCGGACAGCTCGGCGGCCCGTTGCAAGGCGACAAGCTCAATCCAGACCGCCGCTCGATGGCTGTGTCGCTGGATGCCGTCGGCGTCGTGCAGCTCAAGCAGCGTTCGGACGTCGCCTTCTTCGACAAAACGCAGACCATGCTCGGACGGGATCGGAGTTCCCTGTTCCTGAATCAGCAGGCCCGCGTCGACGAGCGTCTGGCAGGCCTCGGCCACGCGGTCGGGGAGCCGGTCGCTAAAGAGATGATCGAGGTCGCGGGCCTGATCGGCCTTCGCTCGCATCAGCGCGACGATGCCGCCCTGCCAGAAGCGCACACCGAAGATGGCTGCGAGGGTCGCGGTCTCCAATTGGAAGCCGGAGAGGCCGTCGAAGCGGCCGCCTTGCTGGGCCCGCAGTTTGCCGCGCTCGACCAGACCCGCCAGCACCGACGCGTCGAGGCGCCAGCCCTCGTCGCCGGCAGCGATGCCCTTGTGGGTGGCCAGTTGCTCCAGGGCGCCGAGCAGCGTGCCGGGTCGTCCGTCTGCGTGCTCCACCAGCGTCGCTACCGCTGCCTCGTCCACGGCCGCGACGCCGGCGAGGGATGCGCGGGCCAGGTCGGCCATCATCACGCCGCTCAATGGGGGCAGCTCGATCGTATCGAGGCCGGCGAGCCACGGTCGGCGCAGCGTACCGCGCTTGTTGGCAGCGAAGACCAACACGACCGGCAGGCGCGCGATCTCGCCGCGGAGCTGCTCGAAGAACTCGAGGCTCTCGATATCTGCCTCACCGGCGTCGTCGACAACCAGAACTGATGGGACATCGCCGAGGTCGCGCGAAACCAATGTGAACAATGCCTCGCGGGCACGCTGTGACTGCTCGCGGCGGTCGGCGAAGTCGATGTCGTGTTCGTTCCAGAAGTGAAAGCCCAACATCGGTCCGCAGATCCGGGCCACATCGGCCCCGACGTTGTCACCAAATAGGGCTTCTGTGGCGCGCTCGAAGCGTTCACCAGCGATGGTCCCGCCGAGGTAGTCCGGGATGTCGAAACGCAGCCGCAGCAATCGCTCGATCACCCCGTAGGCCCGGTGCACGCCCTGCGCGGTGCAGACAAGCACCCGGGCGGTCGTGTGGCGTCGGCCCAGACGTTCGTGCAGAACTGAGAGAACCCGCGATCGGCCACTGCCGAGCTCGCCGGAGAGAAGCAGCATCCGCCCGCGCTTGTCGTCCAGGGCCTCGCCGACCTGTGCGTCGAGGGCCTCGACCTCGTTGTCGCGGCCGACCAGCGCGAGTTGGTCGGCGCTTGGACTCCAAGGCAGCTCGAAGTGAGTGGGCCGTGCCGTGCCACGCGAGGACTCGGTCGGGCTCGACTCCAACAAGTCGGCGTCATCGAAGAACCGGCCGACGACGTCGTCGGTGCTGCTGCCGTCGGCGCTGGCGAGCGGCGCCAGGCAGACCTCGCAGAAGCGGAACTCGGTCACGTTCTCGTGGCCACAGCGACTGCACTTCATTGCTGCCCGTCCTCGCTCACTAGTCGCCTCGTCCCGCGAGCAACCTCGCCGCGCGATGCCGCCTCTCGGACCAAGCTCGTTTCGACCCTGACGGCGCTCGCCAAGGCGGTCTCGCCGACCCCGCCGCCGTCGCGTCAGCGGCGCGCGTGCGGGCAATCCCGGCCGCGCGGGGCGCGCGAGTATGCACACGGACTATCGTCCGAACAACCTCGCTGGCGCAACCGCGCCGGACCCCTGGGCCCGGCACTGCGGGTCTGGCCCCGCGGTTCGCGCGTTGACAGGCGATTGGCCATGACTATCATAGGCACGCGAAGTGCCCGGGCGTTCAGCCGCCGGGCCTCCGATACCGATCTCACCGATCTCACCGATCCTTTGCGACCCCTAACGTGACACGACGAGGAGTGGATATTATGAAGAAATGGCTTGCACTTTCGAGTCTCTCGATCCTTTTGTTGGCGAGCGCTTGTTCCTCCACTGTTGGCGAAGATGGCGACACCTTGGAGGGTGACACCGCGTCGGCCGACACCACCGGCGCCGACACCGCGTCGGTGGACGACGACGCCGTCGCTGCCGACACGACGGCCGAGGATGTGGTTCAGAAGCCCGTCTACAACACCCTTCTCATCATTGACGCCGACAAGGAGTGCAGTGGCACCGGCCCTGGCGCAGACCTCGATTTTGTCGCCGTGTATCGCGCTGGCGCCCTGATCGGCGTGGGCAAGCCCGGAACCGCCAACTACGCACCCGGCACTGGCACTGGCTGCGCCGCCAACGAGCACAACGCCGCGGGTGACGTCCAGTCGCTCTGTGGACCCTTTGGCGATCTCGACTTGAAGGACCTGACGAGCGGCTACCTTTCGCTTGGTGGCGGCGACGTCGAGGTTCAGTTGGGCGCTTGCAAGAACGCCAGCACCTGCGTCGGCTGGGATGCGACCGCCTGCCCCGATCCCTGTGACGGCCTCGGCGATGTCGTCGAGCTGCAGGACGGCGACGAGATCGACGTCTGGGAGATCGACCAGAAGTACAAGACGGACCTCAACCTGACCTGCAAGTGCGACTCCGAGGCCTTTGAGGCGATGATTCGCACCGCGCCGGGCGTCGACGCGGGCTCGATCAGCCTCAAGAGCAAGGACGGCGACGAGAAGCCGCTGGGCAGCGCGACCATGGTCGTCGTCATTCCCTAGTTTCGCTGCGGTCGAACGACCGCGACCCATCGCGACGCGGGGGACCGGCAACGGTCTCCCGCGTTGGCGTTTTTGGACACCGCACCTGACGCGTTCTAGACTGCGCGCGTGCGTGTGGCGCGAAGCGCTGTGACGTGTGTGTCGGCGCGGGGTTGCCCGCAAGGAGCTTGGCATGGCTGGCAAGCGAATGCGTTGGCTGGGTCGAGGAACCGCTGCGGTGTTGAGCTGCGTCGTGGCGGCGACTGGCGCGGTCGCAGTCAGCGATGCTGCGCTGGCACAGCAACCCGACGCGGCAACCAACGGCGTCAGTTCGGCCGGCGATGCGGCCCCAACCGCCCCAGCGGCATCAGGCGAGAGCGCCGAAGCCTTGCGGCTCGGACCACTGGTCAAGCCGCGCCGTCCCTACCCGTTTCCGCTCCTGGGCGACGACCGCGCCAAGGAGATCTACGTCGACCGCGCAGGCAAGCTGTACAAGGACCGGCCCTACAGCGGGCTCGTGCCGGACTGGACCGCCGCTCGGACGGCGCGGCGCCGCAGTGGTCGATGCGAGGTGGTCGAACAGCCTCTGGTTTGGATCGGCTTCCAGAATAATTTCGACAGTTCACGCATCTTCGTACAGGTCGAGCAGGAGGCGTGCGGCTACGTCTACCGTCCCGATGACACCCACATCGTCATCGACCTGCCGGCGGTGCGTGTACCCTACGCCAATCTCAAGAATGACATCCTCACCGGAGCCTTTCCGACTGCCGTCGAGCTGGTCCATGTCGACGAGTTCGAGGGACGCGGTACACGTATCACGATCACGCTCAAGGCGCCGCGCCGCTACCTCTCTGCCCACCTGGGCAAGTACGTTTTCGTAGATGTCGCCCGATAGCCCCGAACCACCGAAGCCCGCCGCCAAGCGCACGGGTCGTCGTCCGCGCCGCAAACGCGCTTCCTCGCCTGCGGCCGGAGCGCCCGCTGTTGTCGTCGGCGAAGGTGGCGAAGGCGGCGCTGCCGGTGCGGACGACAGCAAGACCGATCATGCGGCAGTGGATGCTCAGCCCGTTGCGGCCAAAGAAGCATCCGCTGCAGCCAAGGGTGGAGTAGAGCCGGCCCGCAAACGGCGCAGCCGAGCCAAGAAGAAGCGCTCGGCTGCGGGCGGCGGTGAGCGGCAGACAGAGCTCACGGAGTTGCTCCGCGACGACGCCCCCCCCAAGCCTGCGGTCGCTGTTGAGCCGGCGGCGCCGGCGGCCGGCGAGGCCACCGTGGCTTCCGCGCGCCCC
>CALGHC010000152.1 GCA_937915965.1 uncultured Myxococcales bacterium | reverse complement strand
GGCTCGTCCATGAAGGCCATGTGCTCGACGAGCGCGTCGGCGACGTCGGCGGGGCCAACCCGGATCTCGTGATGCTCGGTTCTGGCGAAGTCGACCATGATGCGCTGGTAGGCGGCTTCGTCGAAGCTGGGCTCTTCCATCACGATCGAGAAGGTGTGGATGTCGCGGGTGGGCGCGATGTCGCGCGCCAGGGCGAGGATCGAGCTGGTGTCGAAGCCACCCGACAGCGTCAGCCCCAGCGGCGCGTCCGAGATCAAGTTGCGGCGCACGCTGTCGCGCATCTCGACGAGCAGGGCGTTCGCGGTGGCGTCGGGGTCCGCGTCCGCCTGTGGCTCGTAGCGCACGCGATAGTATTGGCGCTCTTCGATGCTGCCCTTGTCGAGGTCGACATCCAACAGCCAGCCGCCCTGCAGCTCGGTCACCGACGCGAAGGGCGTGTGCCGATCGGGCATGTAGGCGAGGCCGAAGTAGTGGAAGAAGGCCTCTTCGTCGAGCCGGTCATCGAATCCGGGCAGCTCGAGCATCGCCTTGATCTCGGAGCTGACGTGCAAGCGATCGCCGGTTTGGTGCCAGAACAGCGGACGGATGCCGTAGAAATCGCGAACAAACCACAACCGCCGCAGCCGCCGGTCGTAGATGCACATGGCGAACATGCCGGAGAGGTGCCGCACGAAGTCGATGCCGAGCAACTCATAGAGCCGCAGTACCACCTCCGTGTCGGAGGTCGAGCGCATCGGAAAGTGGCGGTCGAGTTCGAACTCCTCGCGCAGCTCGCGGAAGTTGGTCACCTCGCCGTTGTAGGCGAGCCAGACCGTGGCCTCCTCGTTCGCCGCCGGAAGATGACCAGCGTCGCTCAGGTCGAGAATCGACAGGCGCGTGTTGCCCAGCGCGACCCGGTGATCGCCGATGAAGCCGACGTCGTCGGGGCCGCGGTGATGCAACGCCGCGGTCATCGCCTCCAGCGCCCGGTGGTCGGTGTCGTCGAGCGTCGCGCCACCCGGATCAAGCGAAATGACGGCGGTGATGCCACACACGACGAGCACCTGTCTGCACGGGCGTGGGCCCTTGCTGCTGTGGATCGGAGGCGACGGGGGCCGATATCGTGTCGACCGGGGTCGACGCTGTCAATCTGGCCCGCTACCGGGGGACGTGACTCACGTTTGGGGGGCACCAGGCCTGGCGGTGATCCGCGGCCGTTCGCGTCTCTTGTCTTGGGGTCGGGGCTCGACCCCCAGCGGCAAGAAGCGCGGTTCTTGCCGCTTCCCCACTGCGTGAAGGCGTTCGCCGCCCGAGACCCCCTATTCGGACCTGCGGCCTGTACCGGCTGGCTGGCTACCGGGTACTGCAGTCGGGTGGGGCGGCGTGGCCGGCGGGGGACCTGCGGGCACGTTGGAGATCGGGGCGTCGTCCACCTCGACGAGCCCGTACAACAACCGGTCGGTGCCGTCGCGGCCGAAGAGCGGCCGGCCTTCTGTGGCGAGTCGGCGGCCCATCGCGGTCGCCGTCCCCAGGACGCGAAAGACGACGCCATCGGTTCCCAGACGGCTCTGCAATTGGCTCAGCTCGCCTTCGCCCAGGAGGAACGTCGCCGGTCGCCAGCGCCGCAGCTGGTCCGCGTCCAGGCGGCTGTGGAAGCGGCTCTGGTCGGCGGCAGGCAGCGGCCCGAGGTCCGAACGCGCATAGGCGGCGAGGACCGGCCGACCCAGCACCATCAGGCCGGAGGCGACCGCGGCGTCGGCTAGGACCGGCGCATCCGCGCGGGCCTCCAGTTCAGCGGGCAGGGCGGCGCGGAAGCCGTCGACCCACGCGTCGGGTTCGCGGCCGTCCTCCGACGGCGCCGTGAAGTGCGGCGCGAACGCCAGCGCAGCGATCAGGCCGACGACGGCGGTCAGGGCCGCGCGTGTCGCCCGGGCAGGGCCACGCCTCGACTCGGGCGCCAGACGCAGCCCGGCGACGACGACCAGCACCGCGACGGTGACGCCGCCCGCCAGAATGTACGGCGTCGCCTCGGCCCGTCGGGCGAGGAAGGCGATCGCGCCTGGGATCGCCACACCGACTACGGCGACCGGCACAAGCCAGCGCCCTCGGCCACCGAGTCGCAGCCCCGCCAGAGCGGGTCCGGCCGCGACCATCGCGAGGAAACCCGCGGCGGAGACCAGGCGGTGGATGTCGTCGGTGTAGCCGAACGCAGCGAGCTCCAGCGTGACGCCGCCGATCAAGGCGACCACGGCCATCGCCAGCAGGGCAGCCGTCCATCGCACGCCGCCCGCTGGCGGCCGGCGCATGAGCCCGAACAGCAACCAGGGCGTCAAGCCAAGCTCGACGACGACGACACACCAGAAGCTGGCGCTGGTCCACGGGTACGACCAGGCGGCGCGGTTGCTGAGGTCGCCGGTGAGCGCGGCGAGCAAGGAGGGCATCCCAGGAGGGTGGAGAATGATCAGCGCTGCGCCTGGCGTCGCCTCGGGTGTGGCGGCGCCGGCGGCCTGGCCAAAAAGCGCGGCAAACAACCCGGCGCCGGCGCTCACCAGGGGTACGGCGATGGCGATCGCCAGCAGGGGCCGCCAGCAGGCCCGCAGTCCGCTGAATCCGCCCGCCGCGAGCGCACCAGCGACGCCGACGACGACGAGAACCCCCGACTCTTCGCCGCACAGAGGCGCCGCCGCGACGACCAGCGCCAGCAGCGCGCTGGTGCGCCAGCCGGAGCGCGGGTTGCCGAGTTGGTCCGCGTGCAGCGCGCGCGACGCGAACAGATCGAGGGCCAGCGCCAGCGCCAGCCCGACCAGCAGCGATCCCCTGCGCCCGACCAGCTCGGCGACCGACAGCACCGTGGCTGCCTCGAAGGCCGCGCTGCCGCCTGCCCCCTCGGGTCGCAGCGCTGGGATCATGTCAGCCAGCCAGGTGGGACCGCCGCCGAAGAAGACCAACAGGAGGCCCACACCCTGCAGCGCTGCGGGCGTGCGCAGACGGCGCCACATGCCCACGCAGGCCAGACCGAGCGCGACCATGAGCGCGCCGCTCGTCACGTCGAGGCTGCGCTCGACGCGGTCGTGGCCGGCGACCGCGTGCATAGCCGCAGCGATCACGTCGAAGCCGTAGTGCCACGCGCTGGGTCTACCCGGATCGCCCGGCGCCGATGGCGGCAGGCCGCGGGCGCCGATCGCCCGGGGGTAGCCGTGGTGGGCAAACCAATCGAAATGATCGCCCGCGATCAGGAACGTCACCAGGGTCGCCACCGCCGCTGCCAGGACCCACGCGACCCCCGCGTCCTGCCATGTCGGCCGGGTTGCCGGTGTGCGGGACCTGCCCCTGCGCAGCCATACGGCGAAGCAAGCGGCCAGGGCTAGCCCGCCGAGCGGCCAGGCCGCCCCCCACATTCGGCCCGTAGCGTGCCCGCCGACGAGGAAGGCGAGAATCAGCCAGCCCGGCAAGGCCAGCGCGGACGGTCCCGGGTCGC
>CALGHC010000151.1 GCA_937915965.1 uncultured Myxococcales bacterium | reverse complement strand
ATCGCCGCCGACGTCGCCGCTGACGTCGGCGCTGACGTTGCCACCGGCGTCGCCGCCGACATTGCCGCGCTTGCGTTCTCGCAACCTCTTGCGAAGGTTCTCAAGCATGGAGCCCGCCCGCCCAGCAACCCAAGCACCTGCGGCCAACGTGGCAGTCGCAGGCCGACCAGTCAGGCGCCCGAATCAGTTCACCACGCCGTCGCCTGGGACCAGATAGCCACCACCGAGCTTGTCATTGGCGTCGCGCTCGTCCGCGCTGTCCTCGGCGTGCAGGTCCTCGAAACGCCGGCGCAGCTTCAGCTCGCGCCGCAGGGCCTCGTCGCGACGCGCCTCGGCGACCTCGGCCGACAGGCGCCACCGCTCGGGCATCCGCAGATGGTGAACGAGCAGGTTGCGCAGCTGCTTCTTCGTCGGGTCGCGGCCCAGCCAGTCGGCGACCTGTGGGCTGCCAACGTACAGGATCAGCTTGTCACCCCGCGTGACCACCGCCTCAATCGAGGCGAGGAAGGTCGTTCCATGCTCGCCGGTGGCTTCCAAGAAGGCCCGCACCTCGGGCCAGGTGCCCGCCAGATCGTCCCAGCCAAAGCGACGCTCTTCGACCGGTGTGACCGCCTGTCGACTCGCCCGGCCTCGGCTTGCCCGGCTTGCCCGGCTTGCAGCGGTCGACGCCCGCGCCGCCGCGAAGGCCGGCGGGACCATCGCCGCAAACAGGCCCGCCAGGCCCCACTGAATCAGCCGCCTGTCGATGGCGAAGTCACCCACACAGGCCGGGCAGCCGCGCTTGCAACGACATCGGTCGACCAGCAACTGGGCGCCCTGGACGATCGCCTCGGCGTGGTCGAGGGCCTTGGCGGCGAAACCGATGCCGCCCGGATGGCTGTCGTAGCAGATCAGCGCGGTCCGGGTCGCGCCCGTCTCGGGCTCCGTGTAGCGGAAGCTGGTCCCCTGCAGGTCGGATTTCTCCGCCATAGTCGTCATCCGAGCCACCGCGCGGATAGCGTGCACCATGCCGCGCAGCGCGTCGGTGCGCTCGCCGCCGAGGACGGCGAGGACGTCCTCAGGGACGGGAAGCCACAGCCCCTCGGTCTCCAGCCGCATCCGCAGCGGCTCGTGCAGCATCTCGTAGCCAAGGTTCTGGTGGTTGTGGAATTGCAGCATCTTGTAACCGACAACCGATTCGTCGACGCGCACGTCGCCAAAGGTCGCGACGATTCGTCCAACCGCCTGGGTCTCCTGGGTATTGAGCACGTCGATGTGGGTGCGCACGTCGGGCTCGGTATAGAAGTTCTGATCGACGGGCACGATGACGGCACGGTGGCCAACCAGATCGAGCTCCTCGACGAGGTATTGCATGCCGTCGTGCAGATAGACGGCGCGCGTGTGGGCCTCTCGGTAGACCTGCGGCCGGGTCATCTCGGTGAGGGTCTGACCCGTCAGCCGGTTGGTCACCTTGAAGCGATCCGGATCGCCATTGCGCAGCGAAAAATCACCCGCAGGGAAGGGACCGCCGGTCCAATGGAAGCTGCCCGCGACCTCGCGCACCTCGCCGGCCTCCTGCAGCACCGCGAGGACCTCGCCCAGATCGGGGAAGCGGGCGACGTCGTCGAGGGTCAGCGGCAACTCGGCAGCAGCACAGCGGACATGGGCGAGCTGCACGCTGAGGTTGTCGGGGTCGACGACCGCGTGTTCGGTCTCCTGGCCGACCAGCCAGTCGGGGTCCTGAGCGATGTACTGGTCCACTGGGGTCTGCGCCAGGATGAGGATCGCCGAGGCGTGACGACCGCGACGGCCCGCGCGACCAAGCTGCTGCCAGAAGCTCGCCCGCGTACCCGGGAAGCCGGCCTGAACGACGACCTCAAGCTGACCGATGTCGATGCCGAGCTCGAGCGCGTTGGTCGACACCACGCCGAGCAGCCGGCCCTCGATCAGGTCGCGCTCGATGCGACGGCGCTCGGCCGGCGTGTAGCCACCGCGGTACGCGCTGACAAGGCGCGACTCGTCGTGGCTGCCGTCGACGCGGCTGAGGCGATCGCGGATCTCCTTGAGCGTGACCTCGGTCTCTTTGCGGCTCTTGCAGAAGGCGATGGTGCGGGCGCGCTGCTCGATCAACCGGGGGAAGAGCGTGACCAGCTCGGCGACGGTGCTGCGCCGCACATCGTTGTCCATCAGCGGTGGCTGCCAGAAATAGACCGTCTTGCCAGCCGCCGGCGACCCGTCCTCGCGCACCCACTCGAAGGACCGCCCAGTCAGCCGTTCGGCGAGCTCCTTGGGGTTGGCGATCGTCGCGCTCGAGGCGAGGATCTGCGGTCGCGACCCATAGTGGCGGCACACCCGGTCGAGGCGCCGAGCCAGATTGGCAAAGTGCGCCCCAAACGCGCCGCGATAGACGTGCAGCTCGTCGATTACCAGCCACTTGACGTTGCGGAAGAGGTGGGCAAAGCCTGGCCGGCCGTGGGCGGGCAGCAGGCCAGCGTTGAGCATATCGGCGTTGGTCAGGATCAGGTTGGCGCGCTCGCGCACCCGCTTGCGCTCGGTCGGTGGCGTATCACCGTCATAGACCCCGCTCTCGAGCTGACCCAGCCCCGGATGGGCTGATCTCAGCTCGTCAGCCAGCCGCAAGATGCCGCGCAGCTGGTCCTGCGCGAGCGCCTTCGTCGGGTAGACGAGCAGGGCGCGCGCCGAGGGGTCTTCGAGGATGCCCTGCAGCACCGGCAACAAGAACGCCAGCGACTTTCCCGACGCAGTGCCCGTGGTAATGACAACGTCGCGGCCCGCGCGGGCGTGGCTGATCATCTCTGCTTGGTGGCTGTACAGGCGCTCAAACCCACGCGCAGCCAGCGCAGCCCGCAGACCGGGATGCAGGTCGTCGGGCATCGGCGCGAAGCGCGCCTCGCGCGGCGCTATCTCGTGGCGACCGACGATGCGATCGCGGAAGGCGTGCAGGTCGAGATGAAGCCGCCGGCCGGTGCTGCGCGCACGACTGTCGTCGCGGACGCGGGCCTTGTCGTCGCAGACGCGGGCCTTGTCGTCGCCAGCGCGGGCCTTGTCGTCGCCAGCGCGGGCCTTGTCGTCATCGGTGCGGGCCATACAGGACTCCGGATGGGCGGCGCAGGAGCGCGGCGCGGAGTCTCGATTGTGGAGACGTGCTGAACAGATGTCCAGTAGTCATCTGCTTAGGCCGCGGCGGCCCGGCGGCGTCGGCGGTCCAGCCACAGCAGGCCGACGCCGACGAAGACAAGCCCGCCGGTCGCCGGTCCGGCTCCGTCCATCAGCCCCAGCTGCAGCCCGTCTTCCCATCTGGTCGTCTTGACCTCATCGCCAAACGCGTCGGTCTCGACGACCTCGACCGGTATCTCCAGCCGAGTGGCCATCAGCAACTGGCCGGCCGCGCTGCAGTCCATCGCGAACTTGCCGACCACAGCCAGAGCGAGCACAAAGCAAATGATCGCGACTGTCTTCATTCTTGATGTCCTTGTTCTTGATGTCCTTTTGCGGCCGGGCTGGCTCGCCTACTTCGTGTGACCGTACAAGACGCCTTCGACCTTGATCGATTCGCCCACTTTCTGGCCGACAATGCCCCGCTTGCCCTTGATCTGGTAGTCGGCCAGCTTGACGTCGAACTTCATCTCGAACTTGACCCAGTCGCCGGGAACCTTCTTGGTCTTCTCGCTGGCTGGCATCCAGGTGACCGTCACCGGCGTGGCCATGCGCGTGGCGACACCGTTGAGCGTGAACGTGCCCAAGGCCGTCAGGGTCGCCTTCGCGCCGGTCACGACGACCTTGTCGATCTTGTCGATCTTGAAAGTGATGTTCGGGTGGGCGCCGGCGTTCAGCCACTCGGATCCGCGCAGGTGACCATCGCGGATTGGGTTGCCGGTCTTCATCTGGGCGACCGGCACCTGCAGTTCACCGGTCGTCTCGGTGAGGTTCGCCGGGTTGGCTCGGAAGGTGCCCTTCACACCCGGGGCGGTGCCCTTGATGGTCTCCATCGGCGCTTCGCTCAGCCACTCGAACTGGTTGGTCCGGATGGCATCGCTGAGCTCGATCGCGACCGCTCCCGGCTTGGCTCCGGCGAACCCCTGCGCGATCGCTGCCGGCGCCACGGTGAGCGACGCGGCGACCGCGGCGACCGCGGCGGCAATCAGGACGGCCCTGCTGGTGTATCTGGTATTCATGTGTCTCTCCTCTCGCGTGGCCTCCATTGACCACGCTCCCCATTGATTCGGACGGCTCGACCCCCACCGACATTCGGTCTCGGCCAGAATTTCGGTCTCAGTCAGAAGAACAGGTGGACCTGCAGGGTGTACTGGCCCATCGCATACGCCCCGCGCTCATCACGGACCCGCAAATATCGGTATTCCGGTCGCAATTCGATGAAGGGCAGCGGGAAGAACTGCACGCCACCGACGACGGCGCTGGTCTCGTAGTCGCCGCCACCGCCGTCGTCTGTCGTGGCGCGTTCCGCCCGGGCTTCGATCACCAACCAGGTGCGCGCCTGCCAGCTCAGCATCGACATCGCGTTGAGGGTGCGCCAGCCGCTGCCGCGCAGTGACCGTGACACCTCGACGAACAAGGCGCCGAGCTCGTTGCGGCCGACACCGGCAAAGTAGGTCTCAAGTCGGTAGTCGCTGCGCAGCGCCTGATGCAGACCGGCGCCAAGCCATGTGTTCACGCCCCAATCGTGCAGCTGCGGCGACAGCACCGCGCGCCCGGCCCAGGCGACGTCGTCGTCGTGCACCGCCCCAGTGCTGTCGGCCAGGGCCAGATTTCGGGTCGCGAACACGCCGGCCTGTGCCTGCACCCACGGCTTGGGCTGGTAGCTCAGTTCGCCACCAAGTTCGGCATATCCAGGAGGGATCAGAGGGTTACGCGGCCGCGCCGCGTCAGCACGCAGCAGCATCGTGTGGTCGTCGTGGCGGATGCCGATGGTCGGCTGGAGCTGGCCAACGCGGAGAATCGGCCACTTCCAATTCGGTTGGATCTGCGCAACTGCTTCCCAGGCGCTCTGGCCCGCGTAGTTGTGCCCGTACGGGGGCAGGGCGGCGAGGTTGACGCTGCCGTACGCGGTCAACCAATCGACCGGGATGGTGCCGAGGTAGGGCTGCATCTGCATGGGGACCCCGCGTCGCGCGGGCAGGGTTCCATCGGCGGCGGGTCGCCCCAGCCGCGCGTTCTGGAAGCGAACGTCCGCGCCGACGAACAGCCGGCCATCGACCCAGCCGTTGCTCTCGAGCGCAGCCAACGACTTCAGGCCGACCTGATGCCAGCCGAAGGCGCCGACGCCGTTCATCGTGGTCCAGCCCATGTCGCTGCGCAGACCGCCGCCTTGTGGCGCCACATGACAGGTCGCGCACGGGGCTCCCGCCAGCAGAGCCATCCGCGGTAGACCAGAAGCTGGCGATGGCGCGGCCAGCCACAGCAGCGATGCGGTCGCGATGCCGAATAGAAGACGCGCCGGGTAGCTCGACGGCAGGCGAGCGAGGCCGGCGCGGTGGGCGAGGCCGGCGCGGCCAACGCAGCCAGCGCGGCCGTCACAGCGGCCGGTCACGCCACACCTCCGCCGAAGACAACGGTGCCGACACCGCTGGCGGCGTCGTAGGCCACGTCGAAGCGCTCCAGCGCGGTCGGGGCGGGGCCGGCCACGACCTTGCCGTCGATGTCGAAACGAGAGCCGTGCCACGTACAGGTTAGCTCGCGGGCGGCGCTGCTCCAGAGGCCCCAACAAAAATCGCCGTCGCCGTGGTCGGGCTTCATGTCGCAGCCCATATGGGTGCAGATGCGATCGATCGCCCGAATGTCGCTGTCGCTGTGCCGGATCAACAAGAAGCGAATCGGGCCAGCCTCAACGGCGAGGGCGGCGCCCACCGTCGACAAGGCATCGAAAGGAGCGACACCCGTGTCGAAGGTCATCGAGGTCGGCCTGTCGCTGGTCCGAATGTGCTCGCCAAACTCGCCTGGCCACTGTGCCTGGCAGCCGGCGAGCCCCGGCACGACGACGACCGCGCTGGCCGACGTCAGCCGCACGAGGAACTCACGGCGGCTGCAACCGGACCGCGACGAATCGCCGGCGCTCGACCTCTTGGGCGGCGGATCGCTTCTGTCCATCTCGCGTGACTCCATCCGGGCGAACCAGCCCTCATGCCAGGGGTCTTCGCCCAACAGTCATGACCCGTAACGGGCCCCGTGGGCCGAGGTCAAGCCAGAGTCGCCTTGGCGCGCGAGTTGTTACAGGTTCTTTGACGCGAGGCTGCTGCGACGCTGCTTCGAGGCTGCTACGGCGCGGCGACCATGAACGGCGCCAGCGGCAGGGTCGCCAACGTGAGGCCACCCGCGGTCTCCCAAGCCAGGCTGACGCGCGTCGCGCCGGGATCGATCGCGAGGTCGCTGAGTCCCGCGGCGCCGTCACCAGCGCCCCCCGTGGCGTGCAGTGTGTAGCCGCCGCCGATCGTGCCGAGGTTCACAAAGTCGGTGCCTTGCTGCGCGGTAGCGGCCACGCGGCCGAGGCGGACAAATCCATCGTCCCCGGTCGCCCACGCGATGAGGAAGTCGCCGCTGCCGGGCACCGCGACGAGAGCGCAGGCCCGAAGGGCGAGGGCGTCAGCGGTACTACTCGGGAGGCTCAGATGCACCACCGGCATCGCAGCCGTCGCCTCGTTCGCTGCCGGATCGACCGCGGCGAAGCCAAGCCGCGCATCGGCCGCGCCGTCCACAGCCACCGCCACCGAGATCAACACGCCGAGCCGCTGGGCGTCCGTGTGCCAGGCGGATCGGACGGCATAGACGCCACCACCCGACCCATCGATCAAGCCGTCGACGACCAGTGCGCCCGGCCCCGTGGCGCCGTCCGCGGCGAGGGTCGTCACGGCGACGCCGGGCCCCACCTCACCGGCCTTGTCAACGGCGACAGCCACCACAATCGCCTTGCCGCCTTGCCAACTCGCGATCATCGGCGGCAGGCCGAGCCCCGTGACGGTGCCTCCAACGACCTCTGGCACGGCCACATCGGCGCCAGACCCGGCGCCCCAGCTGGTCGCTACGCCGCCATGCCAGCGCAACGGCCCGCCGATGCCACCGCGCACCAGGAGCCCGACCAGAGGCAGACCGGGAACGGGGCTGTCCAGAGCGACGGATGGTTGCTGGGCGAGGGGAGTCTTCGCGCCAGCGACGGGACAGGGCGCGGTGACCTTGGTCTCGATCAGGCCCTCGAGTGGGCCCATGACCGCGACCCTCACCAGACCGCCCGGAACGTCCAATGGGCAGGTGTCTGGCTGCGCGCCCCCCTCGACCCAGGCCGCGGCGAGCCTGCCAGGGGCGCCAACAATCTCAGCCAATTGCGGGCGAATCGCGCAGCGTTTTGGTGTGGTGCCCGGTGCCGCGACGCTGACCAGTTTGGTCGCCATCGCTGCGGTCCCCGCAGCCAGTCTACCCACGAGAACCTCGGCCCAGCCGCCGAGGTTCGGTTTGCAGGCGCGGTTCTGCACAGCCAGCCACAGTTCGTCTGCAATAGCGCCCGTGCCAGCGCCGGCGGCGAGCCAGCGGATGGTCGGTTGCACCGGCTGGAAGACAACGCTCTGGTCAAATGGCACGGTCGTCGGGGCGGGACTCTTGTCGTCATTCGACGTCACGCAAAGGCCGTCGATACAGGCGTGCAGGGGGCCGCACGCGGTCGCCTGCTGACAACCGCTGGCGGGGTCGCACCACGAGACGACGCACGCGCTCGCCGGCGCCGGCACGGGACAGACCACCGGCGGCCCGGCCAGGCAGTCACCCGCATCGCAGGCGTCGTTGGCGGTGCAGGAATTGGCATCGTCGCAAGGCGACTTGTTGGCGAAGTGCGTGCAGCCGGCGACGGGCTCGCAGCCGTCGTCCGTGCACGGGTTGCCGTCGTCACAGCCTGAGCCGACCCCGCCGATGCAGCCCCCCGAAGCGCACAGATCGGCGGCTGTGCAGACGTCGCCATCGTTGCAAACCACACCAGTCAGCGCCGTCCACGCCTGCGTCGCCTCCTCGGGGGCGCAGCCCAGGCAGCCCGAAGGGACAAGCCGATCGCCAGCGGCGCGGCACACCTGATCGATCAAGCAGACGCCGGCGGAGACGGGGTGAGCGCACTTTCCCGCATCGCAGGCATCAGACGTGCACGGCAGACCATCGGCCGGGCAGGGCAGACCATCGGCGGCCTTCTCGTGCTGGCAGCCGGCTTGTGCCGCGCAAGAATCGAGGGTGCACGTGTTGGCGTCGTCGCAGTCGATCAACTTGCCGATGCACAGCCCCAAGACACAGGCGTCGCCCTCCGTGCAGGTATCCCCGTCGTCGCATTCGCCAAGTGCGTTGCCGTGCACGCAGGGATCCGCGTCATCGCCAAGCGGATTGCAAGCGTCCTGGGTACACGGGTTGCCGTCGTCGCACGCCAGCGCCTCGCCGACGCACACGCCCTGTGCGCTGCACTCGTCACCCGCGGTGCATGCGCTGGCGTCCTTGCAGACCTTGCCGGCCAGGGCGGTCCAGTGCGTCGAGTCGTCGAGCGGCTTGCAGCCCATGCACGCCAGCGCCGGGTGCAGCGCGCCTCCGCTGAGGCAGACGCCGCCAATGAAGCAGTGGCTACTTTCGACTTGAGTGTGACTGCAAAGGGCGAGCTCGCAGCGATCGACGGTGCAGCTCACGCCGTCGTCGCTGCACGCAGTGCCCGGCGGGGCCACGTCGTGACCGCAGACAGCGTTGAGCGAGTCGCACCAGTCGATCGTGCAATCACTGCCGTCGTCGCAATTCTTCGGTGTTCCGTCGCAGGCGCCGCCGATGCACAGGTCCTGGTTCGTACACGCGTCCGCGTCGTCGCAGCTCAACCCTTGGACCGGCAGATAGATGCATCCGGTCTCGGCCACGCAGCTGTCAAAGGTACACGGGTTGGTGTCGTCGCAGAGGATCGCGGCACCAGCGCACATTCCACCCGCGCAGACGTCGACGTGGGTGCACGCGTTGGCGTCGTCGCAGTCCTTGTTGGGCCCCAAGCCGCTGTTCGCGCAGCCGACTCCTTCGATGCAGACATCGGTCGTACACGGGTTGCCGTCGACGCAATCCGAGTCGCCCGCGCATGGGCAGACCAGCTTCCCCGGCAAGCACTTGCCCGAGTTGCAGACCTCGTTGGTGGTGCAGGGGTTGCCGTCGTCGCACGGATCGCTGCCGGGGGGGTGGGTGCAGCCGGCCACGAGGTCGCAATAGTCGATGGTGCACGAGTTTCCGTCGTCGCACCCCTTGGGATCCATCGGCGAGCCCAGACACACGCCCTTGATGCAGACGTCGCCCACCGTGCACGCGTCCAGGTCGTCACAAGTGCTGCTATTGACTACAAAAGTGCAGCCCGCCTCTGGATCACAGCCATCGTTGGTACACGGGTTGCCGTCGTCGCACAGCGTCGCCTGGCCCACGCACTCGCTGCCGACGCAGGTGTCGAACGAGGTGCATGCGTTGCCGTCCGCACACGTCGCACCGGAGAGCACCGTCCACTTCGTCGCCGACTTGCCCGGGTCGCAGATCATGCAGTCGTTGTCGGCTGCCTTGCTGCCGGAGGGCACGCACGAGCCGTTGATCTTGCAGACGGACGGCGCCGGCACGCCGATGCAAGCGCCGCCGACGCAAAGATCGACCGTGCATGGGTCGGCGTCGGCCAGGCAGCTGCCCTCGGTCGGAGTATGCAGACAGCCGATCCCGGCTTCGCAGTGGTCGGCCGTGCAGACGTTGCCGTCATCGCAGGAGACCCCACCGTCGGGAACGCAACCACCATCCTCGCAGCCGCCGTCGAGCGTGCACGGGTCGTCATCGGTACAGGTCGCGCCGTTCGAGAGATGGATGCATCCCGCGCTGGCGTCGCAGCTGTCGTCGGTGCAAGGATTCGCGTCCTCGCACACGACCACTTCGCCCTCGCAACCACCCGCCGCGTCGCACGCCTCGCCGACCGTGCACGCGTCGTCGTCGTCGCAGGGCCCGGTATCAACGGGGGCCCAGGAGAACGGATCGATCTGCGGCATGCAGTGCTCGCAGGGGTTGCCGGGACGGGCCTCGCCGGCACTGCGGCAGACGCCCTCGACCACACACGAGTCAGTCTGCAGGGTAGACGTGCACGTCTGGGCCACGCAGCGCTCGGCAGTGCACGGCAGACCGTCGTCCGCGCAGGGGGTGCCGTCCTGGAACGGGATCAGCGAGCAGCCGGTATCGAAGCAGTAGTCCGCTGTGCACGGGTTGCCGTCGTCGCAGGGCGGCGAGGACGCCTCACAGACCCCAAAGAGGCAAGCTCCGACCGACGGACAGACGGCGCCGTCGGTACAGGTCGTCGCGTCCATCAACGGAACAACAGAACAGGTGCCATCGGTACAGACAGGTTCGCTGCAGCTACCCGTCTTGCCGAGCCGCTGTCGGCATGCGTCGTCGCTGTCGCACGGACCCTTGTCCGCATCCGGCGTGACGTCAACGTGGGCGGAGTCGCCTCCGGGGACGTCGTTCTCGGCCAGCTGGCAGATCGAGTTCACGCACCGGCCCGACGGGCAGTCCTCGCCCGACCGGCACTCCAGCCACGGGATCGGCGGCGGCTCGCCACAGGCTGTCGCCCCGCCAAGAATCCCCAGCACGGCGACCGCACCAACAAGGAGGTGTAGTCGCGCTCGAGGTGCACCCGGGGGCCAGGCCCACGCACCTCGGCAGTCCATACGCGGCGCCGAAACACACCCTTCGGTGCGACCTCGACGATGCGGACCGGATGCCGACTCTCGCTGCATTTCCATGCCTGGGCTGCGCCCGATTGGTCGGTACCCCGGCGACATCGCCCCATGGCGCGCCAACCGCTACTGATCGCGGAGCTGCTGCTCCATCAACTGGCCAGCAACCTTCATGTAATCCCGCTCGGTGACCATGCCGACGAGGCGCCCATCCTGGATGACGGGCAAGCAGCCGACCTTGTGCTCACGCATCAGCCGGATCGCCTCAAGAGTCTCGGTCTCGGGCGTCACAGTGACCGGGTCGCGGGTCATGATCTGGGCGACTGGAACCGGGCCGTCGTCTGCGCGGCTGAATCGGCGACTGACAAGCGTAAGCAGGTTGCGGTGCGAGACGATGCCAACCAGCGCGCCGTGCTCGTCCTCAACTGGCACGTGGCGGATATGCCGCCATTCCATGAGCGTCGCGGCCAGGTCGACGATATCCTCAGGCCGCACCGTGAACAAATCCGTAGACATGAACTGGCCGACGGTTCGGTAGCTCTCGTGCCAGCCGTCGCTCTCTGCCAACGTGGCCAGCGCCCAGGTGTGCACCGGTTCGCCGGTGGTCTGACGCGAAATCATCGCCGACGTCAGCGTGCGAAAGCGTTCGTCGATGTTGCTGGACTTGCCCATCGCCGCCAACGACTGGAACACCCACTGCGAACCCGTGCGGCCTGACTCGACCCGCGCGGAGATGATGCCCAGGTACCGGTCGATGTCGCCCTCGTCGACCTTGGAGGCCTTCAGGCCCTCGCGGGCGAGCGGCAGCAGGCGCTTGATGATCAGCTCGCGGGCGGTCATCTCGGCGCCGTTGACCCACGAGAATTGCGCCGACAAGCCATGGCGGGCGGCGGCCAGGAAGTTCGTCTTGGCGTCGTCGAAGGCCATGACCTTGTCGATGTCTCCATACTCTTCGAGCAGCCCAGCCATCAGGCCAAAGTAGAACGCCGCGTTGGCGGTCTCGTCGGCGACCGTTGGACCAGCGGGCAGGACGCGGTTCTCGATGCGCAGATGAGCGACGCCCTCACTGATCCCGTAGCACGCCCGGTTCCAACGGTAGATCGTGCCGTTGTGCAACCGCAGCGCCGTCAGGGGCGGGACCTCGCCGCGCTCGATGAAGCGCATGGGCGACTCGTGCTCGCCGGTAGCCAGCACGACTCGGAAGCGGGCGATGTCCTCGCGGAACAGCTCGATCACAGATTCGCGCACCCAGTCGTCGCCGAAATGGACGCGCGGCGGCTGGCCTCGCTTGACGTGAACCGGACCGCGCGCGTCGACACTCTGTTGAAAGAGGGCGACACGCGTCTCCGCCCACAGGCGGTGCTGCAGCAAGACGGGCGAGTTCACGGCGGCGGCCAGCACCGGCGCCAACACGGCCTGCGAGACGTTGTAGAGCCGCGCGAACTCGTCGGGTCCGACCTGGAAGTGGATCTGGAAGCTGGTATTGCACGACTCCATCATGACGTTGTCATGGGTGGTCTGCAGCTCATCGGCGCCCTCGATAAGGGCCTGGAAGTTGTCACCACCACGCATCCGCATGATCGCCTTGTTCAAGGCGTAGTAACGCGGCATCGGCGTCATGCTCGCGAGGGTCAGATCATCTTTGCGTAGCGTCGGCAGGATGCCGGTGAGGATCACCTTCGCACCGCAGCGGCCAGCGGCCTCGTGGGCGAGCTTCACGGCGGCCAGCAGATCCGCCTCCATCGCGCTGAGGCAGTCGCCACCAAAGAGCCGCGGCTCGGTGTTGGCCTCCAGGTTGAAAAGCGCCAGCTCGGTGGTCAACAGCGGACTACCGGCCGCCTCAAGGACCTGCAGCGCGACGTTCGCTGGACGCATCGCGCTGTTGACGAGGAACATCTCCTGCTCGGCGCCGATGCGGCGCACACCCGACTCGATCATGCCGCGTTCATGCATGATCTCAAGGGCGTGAATGTCTTCGAGCAGGGCCTGCATGAAGTCCTGCATGCGGCGATCGCCCGGGTCGGTCGAAACGTCCTGCTCGCCCATTTGTCACCGCCGTATCTGCCGGAAGCCGTGCAGGGCGAAGGGACGACCGTCAAGCCCCGCCAGAGGCGCGCGTTCGTCACAGAGGGGTTGTCCACCGAAGCTCGCCTCTTCGAGGTCGCCCGGTCACGCTCCGGCCCACAGAAATGCTACCGGGGATGCGACCTTCACACAAGTTCGCCATTCGCAAACGAACGACCGCGGGGCATGGACCGGGCCAGCAGCAGCGCATCACCCACCGCCGCGTCAGGGCCCGATGTGGACGACGAGCCGGCGCACGCCGCCGTGTGCGCGGTGCTCAAAGAGGTACAACCCCTGCCACGTGCCCAGCGCCAGCCGTCCTGCGACAATCGGAATGCCGAGCGACGTCGCCGTCAGCGCCGCCTTGATGTGCGCTGGCATGTCGTCGGCCCCCTCGGCGGTGTGGGTGTACAGGCGGTCGCCCTCCGGTGCCAACCGATCGAACCAACGCTCCAGATCCCGGCGCGCCGAGAGATCGGCGTTCTCCTGAATCAGCAAGCTGCACGATGTGTGTTGGACAAAGACCGTACACAGGCCCTCGTCGTGGCCGGAGTCGGCCACCAGTCGAGCGACCTCGGCGGTGATCTCGATGAGGCCCCTGCGCGGTGCCTCGACGTCCAGCTTGGTGATCATTGCGGGCTCCATGCCGTCCGCAGCCATCGCGGGCGACCGCATCGTCGGAGGCGACTGTGCCGGGCGTCAAGGCACGGTCAACGCAGGCCCATTGGGCCGGTCCAATGATCGGCCCGATGGTCGGAAGACCGCTCTCTCTTGCCTTTGACGGCCCCGACGTGCACATTCCGGGAACCTTCGCCTACAACTGTCTGCTGGCCC